>DATLIL010000865.1:0-4735 GCA_035539475.1 Polyangiaceae bacterium | reverse complement strand
GCGCGAGATCTTGCCGACGCAGGTTGCGTTGCTGATCGAGAACGCCGGCACGTCGAGCGTCTGCAGGAGCAGCTCGAAGCCGGCCTTGTCCTCGACGATGTCGAGCATCTCGGCGAGCGTCATCAGCTTCACGCCGGCGAGCTTCTCGGCCACGAAGGAGAAGAAGGCGTCCCGGCGCTGCTCGCCGTCCGTGACGATGTCGACCCCGGCCTGCTCCTGCAGGCGCACGATCTCGAGGATCGAGCGCTCCGCCTCGCGCTCGAACTCCTCTTCGGAGAGGCGGCCGGCGCGCTTCTGCCGCTGCGCTTTCAGGAGCTCCTTCGGGCGCGGCCAGCTCCCCACCGTGGTGACCGGCAGGATCATCGCCCGAAGAATCGCAGCGCTTCGACCGCGCGGCTCAAGGCACCGAAGCCGGACGTGCGCCCGGGCAGCCACTGCTTGAGCCCTTCCATGTCCATCATCTGACGGTGCGTCGGATCGTCGTAGGTCATCGAGTAGAGCGCCTCGAGCCAGCGCTTCTCGCGCTCGAGCGCGAAGTCGCTTCTCACGGTGAACACACAGTGATCGTAGGGCTCGGTCGTGGCGAGGATCTCGAGCTCGTTGCCGTTGATGGTGCCGTCGCCGAGCCAGGCCGACCAGTTCAGGTCCATCATGCACGTGGCCGCCGCCTCACCGCGCTCGAGGCAAGCCAGTGCTTCCCGCTCGCCGCCGACGTGATCGCCATGCTTGCCGACCAGCAGGTCGAAGCGCTTCACCTGCGGGTCGATCCCTTGCTTCGAGAGAAACTCGATCGGGATCAGGTGCGCCTGCGGCGAATCGAGCGCGCCGGCGGCCACTGTCTTGCCCTGCAGGTCAGAGACCTTCTCGATGCCGGAGCCCTTCTTGACCACGATGTGCGACACGCGGTCGCGGTCGGTGTCGCGCATCGCGATCGCCCTGCACTTGCCTCCGGTCTTGCGCTGCGAGTCGAGCCACGCGAGCGGCGAGTTCCAGGCGATGTCGAGGTCGCCCTTCACCAGCGCATCCACCATCAGCTCGTAGCTGGTGAAGAAAGCGATGTCGATCGGAACGCGCTGCCGCTCGAAGAACTCGCGGATGATGTCCCAGATGACGCTGACCTTGGGATCGTAGAGCACTGCACCGACGATGACCGGCTTGTCCATTTCCTCTCTCTTACATCACGACTCGCATCTCGAGCTCGAGAGCGACCGCTTTTTCGAAGGTCCGGAGCAGAGGCGAGCGCGTGCGGGTCTCCGCGAGCAGCGCGCGCAGCGACGACTCGTCCTCGAGCGAGCCGACATAGACCTTGATCGAGACCTTCTTCATCTCGGGAGAGCCCTCTTCTCCCAGCACGCCCAGGTGCACGAGTGGATTGTCGAGCTCCGCCTGCACCACAGCCTCCACCTCGTCGACCTCCAGCCGCCGCAGCTTCGCCAGCCGCTGGAGCCCGCAGCAGAGGTCCGCCCCGATCGCGCCCAGCACCTGCTCCAGCGCGGTGACCGCCGGGTACTCGGCATCGAAGCTCAGCGAGAGCCCAATCTCGACGCGATGCGTGCGAGCGTAGGCCGTCGCGAGCTCCCGGCCACCCGTGCTCACGCGAACGCTGAAGCGATGAGGCTCGATCATCGCGCGTGACTCTATCGGTTCCGGAAGCTCGGGTCAGCCTGGCTTCCGGGACATTTGCACGGCACCTCCATCACCTGCGCCTTACCCTGCGCAATAGCTCTGGCCGATATTCGCTGCGAAGGTCCGGCGGCATAGGTATTCTTCCGGCGGCATTCATGAGTCACGAAGTTCAAGCGTTCATCCTGCGTGGTCCCGCCGAGCGTGCTGCCCTCGCAGGGCTCCAGCACTGGACGATGGTGCGGCTCGAGGCTGACTTTCACCTGATCCCGCTGACCGACGAGCTGTTCGACGAGATCGCGGCGGCGTATCCCGGCCTGGAGGACGAGCCCTACGAGGCGCTGTGGAAGTTCTCGGGCTCGACGCGGGTCTTCACCGAAGCGCTCTCGAAGGAAGGGCCGGTGCTCTACTTCGAAACGGAGTACTTCGGCCGGGAGGGCGGCCAGTCGGCGGCGGTCTGGATCGACGGCAAGCTCGCCCTCGAGCCGGTGAACGAAGACGAGGGGCCGATCAATCGAGGCCTCGAGCTGATGGGATTGGTGCCGAAAGAGCCGCAGGATGCGTTCGAGACGCTCGGCCTCGGCGATTGCAGCGACAATGACGAATGGCTGGCCCGCGCCGCGGAAGGGCGTTCGACGAACTAGCTCGCCGGGAGGTTCCCGAGAAAAATTTCGGCGCTGGCGACCGAGCGCCAAGTGCGCGAACTCGCTGGGCATCCTCGCGCTGGAAATGATTCGTCCCGCGCTCGCGGAACCGCCTTCAGTGCCGCCTCGTCCGACCGCCAGACAACGGCGGCCTGGCCGCAGGAGAAGGCAAATGAAACTGTCGGTACGAATCGCGAGTGGGCTCTTTGTCGCCGCAACGGCGCTGTCGGGATGCTCGAAAGAGATGGGCGGCGATACGGACACGTCGCTGGATAGTCTGGACGAGGCGACCGTGGCCGCTTCGCTCGAGGTCAACGAGGACGGCTCGGACTCGACGACGCCGGGCGCCGCCGACGGTGAGCCCTTCCTGCTCAGGGGCTGCGGGCTCGGCTTGATCCGCGCGCATCTGGTCGGCGCGTTCGATCATGATGGCGATGGCGGCATCGGCGACGGCGAGCGACCGGAGCTCGAGCGCGAGTTCGGCGGGCCTCCTGGTCCGGGCATGGGCTTCGGCGAAGGTGGCGCACCCGCGTTCGCCGGGGATCGTCCCATGCAGCCCGGAGGCGGCGGAGACGAGCTCAGGCCACCGCGGGCCGAGGATCGCCACGCCCGGGTGCAGCGCCTGCTCGGGATCTACGACTCCGATCAGAGCGGTGATCTGAGCGACGAGGAGCGTGCTCAGCTCGAGGCGGACCTCGCGGCGCGCTGCGAGAATCGCACGAGGCTGCTGCTGGCCGAGTTCGATGCCAACGGCGACGGCGAGCTCGACGATGCCGAGTGGGACGCGGCGCACGAGGCGATCCGCGCGCGCTTCGAGGCTCGGAAGGCGGAGCTGCTCGCGGAGTTCGACGCCAACGGTGACGGCGAGCTCGACGAGGAGGAATGCCGGGCTGCCCACGAGGCGCGCCGGGCCGAGTTCGAGGGCGAGCTCGGAAGCTTCGACGCCGACGGCGACGGCGAGCTCAGTGACGAGGAGCGCCAGGCGCTGAACGACTTCGTGCGCTCGCGCGTGCGGGGCGATCAGTGGACCAGCGCGGCCGACGCTGCCGAAGAGCCCCCGGGCCGCTGAAGCGAGCGTGGTCTCCAGAGCTCCGGAAAATCCTGCCTGTGGTAGCCCGTGTTTGAGCGACGCTCGAACGCGGGCTATCCTCGTTCCGTTCGTGTCAGCGCTCGACGAAGAGCTCCTCCAGCGTGCGCGGCGCGGCGACGCTGCCGCGTTCGAGCTCTTGATCAAGCCTCACCTTCCGAGCTTGCGGCGTTTCGCCTTCTCGTTCGCCCGCGGCTGGGATGACGGCGATGATCTCGCCCAGGAAGCGCTGATCAAGGCCTTCCGCACCTTCTCGAGCTTCGAGGCGCGGTCGAGCCTCTCGACCTGGCTCTACACGGTCACGCGCAACGTGTGCCACGACTACTACCGAGGGCGTCTGGCTCAGGGACGGCGGCGCGAAGACCCGCTGGAAGACGTGCACGAAGACCAGCGCGACAGCCAGTCGACGCTGCTCGGAGCGAAGGGCGAGAGCGAGGCGCTGTGGGAAGCGGTCAAGAGCCTGGAGGCCGAGTTTCGCGTACCGCTCGTGCTCTTCGACATCGAGGGACTCTCCTACGAGCAGATCGCCAGCATCGAGCGCGTGCCGGTCGGTACGGTGCGCTCACGGCTCTCGCGAGCCCGGTCCAAACTCAAAGAAATCCTGGCTGAGCGGATTTCGTATCTGCCAAACCCGGGAACTTCCGCCGCGGTCACTTCGTCACACGCGAGGAAGTCCCGATGAGCGAGCTGACCGACGACGAGCTGAGCGAGCTGCTTGCGGGCTTGCGTCAGCCTCCGCCCGAGGGCGACTTCGAAGCTCGCTTGCACGAGCGCCTCGCAGGGCTGGCTCAGAAACCACGCCCGATACGTCGCCCGCTGGTGGCTGCGGCGCTGGTGACGTTGGCGGCAGCCGCTGGTGTGCTCGTGTGGCTGGGTGCGCGCAGTTCGCAGCCGGCCGTCACCGTCGGCCCGGAGCGACCCGCGCCGAGCCAGAGCGCGCCGGCGTTGCCCACCGCGGTCCCCGAAGAGAAACCGGCAACCGAGCCCGAGACTCCGCCCGAAGAGAGGCGCAGTGCGCCCGCGCCACGACTCGAGCGACTCGAGCCACGCGCGCTGCCGCCAGCACCGAGAGCCCCCGAGCGAACCCCTGCCGAGGTCTCGTCGCCTGACACTCCGCGCGACGCTGTTCCCGTCGAGCGGCCGCGCCTCGAGCGCCTCGACGTCAGCGGCGATCGCCTGCCACGCGCCGCCGGCAGTGCTCCGCGCACCGAGCGCGCGATCGACCCGCGTGACAGCACCAGGGCCGGACAGGAGCGACCGCTGACCGAACATGGCGTGGAGCGCCCACCGAGCCAGGGACAGGACGCCGCGCGCGAGCGTAAGGCACCGGCGCAGACTCCGACGATGCAGGAGCGCGGCGGTGAGCGGAGGCGGCAGGGCC
>DATLIL010000864.1:0-7490 GCA_035539475.1 Polyangiaceae bacterium | reverse complement strand
GCCTGCCGCCACTGCGCGGATCCCGCTTGCCTGCTCTGCAGCGTCAGCGGCATCGTGCGCTTGCCGAGCGGCGAGATCCAGATCGTGGAGGAGAGCTGCATCGGCTGCGGCTCCTGCGCCCAGCGCTGCCCCTACGGCAGCATCAGCATGCACCCCGTGGAAAAGCCAAAGCGCGGCATCGTCTTCAGCATCCTGCACTTCTTGAGCGGGGGTCAGGAGCGTGAGCAGGCGCTTTCGGAGCTCGATCCCAAGGTGCAAAAGATCGCCGTGAAGTGCGACCTGTGCGCCGGCTACAAGGACTACGCCTGCGTCACGGCCTGCCCGGTCAGCGCCAACTTCCGTATCGATCCCGCCCAGCTCGCCTTCGCGCAGGCTCCGGGAGCGATGAACCGGCAGCCCTGATGGAAGCCCAGGGCATCGCGCGTCAGCGCCGGCTCAGCGAACGGCAGTTGCCGTGGCTGCTCCTGGCCACGCTCGGCTCGCTCGCGACCGCCGCCATCGCGCTGATCATCGACCAGGGTGTGCTGGGAGAGTTCGAGGCCTTTCCCGCCATCTTGCGCGGCTACACCTTCAGCGGCGGCGTGCTCGGCGTGAGCTCCGGCGCCTGCTGCCTGTTCACCTTCGCCTATTCGCTGCGCCGGCGCTCGCTGCAAGAGTCCTGGCCGGTCGGCAAGGGGACGCTCGCCGCCTGGCTGTGGGCGCACGTCTATTTCGGTGTGCTCTCGCTCGTGCTTTCGCTGGCGCACGCTGGTTACGGCGCCTTCAGCCTGCAGCTCTCCACCGGCAAGCTCCTGCTCGTCGCGCTGGCTGGCGTGGTCGGCAGCGGCGTCATCTGGCGTGTCATCTACGCGGTCGTGCCCGGGCGCGCGGCTCAGCAGGTGGGCAACTACTCGGTCCAGGCCAGCGCCGACCGCGCGGCAGAAAACCTGATCGAGATCGAGAAGCTCACGGCGGGTCGCTCGCCGCGCTTCCGGCAACTGACGGACTGGGTGCTGGGACAAACCCCGGGACAGGCCGAGCTCCATGGCGCGGTCATGTCACTGCTGCCGGATGAACAGACGGCGTTCTCCGAGGTCGCCACGCTGGCGGCCGCGCGGCGCAACGCGCTCGAGCGCGAGCGCAAGCAGAAGCGCTACCTCGGTGTCCTCTCCCGCCTGCGCGTGGTGCACGTCCCCTTCAGCCTGGCGGTGCTCGTGCTTTTGCCGCTGCACGTGATCTACGCCTACGATCTGCCGTCCAAGACCGTGATCCCGGGCGCGCTCGGGCCGACGCCGCTCGGCGGCTATCAACGCTCCGAGACCTGCGCCGACTGCCACGCGCAGATCTACGCCGAGTGGAAGATGAGCATGCACGCGCATGCCATGAACAGCCCGCTGATGATCGCGCAGACCAACCACGTCGTCGATCGCGTGCTCGGGAACACCAGCACGCCCGACCCCAAGGAAGTTTGCGTCAATTGTCACGGCCCCGTGGGCGCCATGCTGACGCGCCAGGCCACTCTGCCGCTGTCCGGCGGCGTGCTCGGCGACGACGCCTTCCTCAACGAGGGCATCTCGTGCGTGGTTTGCCATCAGTGGGCCGGCGAATCGCGCACTGGCGGCGGCGGGTTCGTGCCCTTTCAAGACGGCTACGAGCCGGGCAGGACGTACTTCGGGCCGATCAGCGACCCGGTCGGCAACGCCTTCCACGAGAGCCAGCCCGGCGCAGTCTTCGCCAAGCCCGAGGAGCTCTGCCGCAACTGCCACGTGGTTCAGCTCGACAGGAACGGCGACGGCCGCCACGACCGCGGCGTCGATCTGGTGCTGCAGACGCTGTGGGACGAGTGGGCGGCGCTCGGCGGCGGCCCCACGTGCCTCGACTGTCACATGCCGGTGACGGCTCGCAAGCGCGCCGCGGAGGCCGCGCTCATCCCCTTCCAGCAGGATCGCGAGGCGCCCGATCGTCTGGTCCGCGATCACTCCTTCGTGGCGGTGGACTACCCGCTCGACGACGCGGCCATGCGCAACGGCACGAAACCGCGGCGCGAGGAGCTCCTGCGCAGCGCTGCCTCACTCAACGTGCCGCCGGAGTTGCTGCAGAAGCTCGGCGACAGGCTGCGCTTCAAGGTCGAGGTCCGAAACACGGGCACCGGTCACAACATGCCCGGCGGCTTTGCCTTCGTGCGCCAGATGTGGCTCGAGGTCAGCGTGCTCGATCGCGCCGGCACTCGCCTGGCGAGCTCCGGCGTGCTCGCCTCGGGTGCCGACGACCTGTGCGACGCCTCGATCATCGACGACGCTGCGGGGAGCCCCGTGCGACCCTTCCTCTCCGGTTGCAAGGCTTCGGATCCACAGCTCGTCAATTTCCAGCAGCAACTGGTCGACAAGGTCGAGATCGCGCTCGACCAGAACGGCGCGGCGCTGAAAGGTCCGCGCGGCGAGAACCTCTTGCGTAAGGCCCCCGGCGCCCAGGAGGCCATCATCCAGTTCATCGAAGGCGGGCCCGTCCCGCGCCTCCGCCCCGCCACCAAGCAGCTCGTGGGCCCCATCCCTTTCGGAGAAAGCTCGAGCTTCGCGTACGACTTCCCGACGAACGGCGTTATCCCTCAGCGCCTGGTCGTGCGGCTCCTGTTCCGCACGGTCTCGCCCTACTTCCTGCGCGCCCTGGGCAAGGCGCAGCCAGAAGTCGGCCTGGAGCGCTACATCGACGCCGTGGAGATCACCGAGGCGGGCAAGGTCGAGGTCGACCTGGCAGCGACAGCAGTAAGTTCTAGCGGCACTGTATCCCCGTAAATTCGGCTGGACGTTGACGGATCGGGGGCGCCGCGGCACCCTGGGGAGGCTTGTCGCTACGCGGATGGAAGTCGGGCGCCCTGGCCGCTCTGGCCCTGGCCTGCGGTGACCCCGTGCTCGCGCCTCCTCCCGGTGGAAGCGAAGGGCTGGTGTGTTCCAGCCTAAATCCCGCGCCGTCACCGCTGCGACCCCTCACACGCGACGAGTACGACCGCACGATCGAGGACCTGCTGGGGGACACCACGGCTCCGGCCCTGTCGTTCCCGCCGGAGAACGAGGTCCTCGGCTTTCGCAACAACGCCAGCGCCAACCCGGCCAATCCGTTGCTCGTCGAGAGCTACATGAACGCCGCGGAAGGGCTGGCGATTCGGGTTGTCGAGGAACAGCTGGAACTGATTGCGCCCTGCCCCTCCGGTGACGAGAGCGCTTGTGGGCGTAGCTTCGTCCGTGATCTCGGCAGCCGCGCCTATCGCCGCCCCATCACCGAGGCCGAAGCCACCGCGCTCGATCAGCTGTTCGACGCCTACCTGCCGAGCGGCTTCGGCAAGGCCGTCGAAGTGACGCTGTCGGCCGTGCTGCAGAGCCCACAGTTCCTCTACCGTATCGACACCTGGCGCGCGCCCACCGCGGAGACCGGCGCCATCGCGCTCGGTCCGTACGAGCTCGCCACGCGGCTCTCGTACCTGCTCACCGGCTCGATGCCCGACGCCGAGCTCTTCACGGCTGCGAACGAAGGTCGCCTCGCCACGGACGCCGAAATCGAGCTCCAGGCGCGCCGCCTGCTGGAGTCGCCGCGCGCCCGCGAAATAACCCGCAGCTTCCACGAGCAGTGGCTCGGGCTCTCGCTGCTCGATGGCGCCGCACGCCTGGCTGACGACGTGCCTCCACCCGCGGAGGGTATGGCCGACGCAGAGCTCGTTGCGAGCTGGCGCGAGTCGTTCCGGCGCTACCTGGACGACGCGATCTGGAACCGAGGCACGGTGAACGCCCTGTTCTCCTCACCGGCGCTGTTCGTCGATCAAAAGCTCGCTCCGCTCTACGGCGAGAGCGCGCCGCCGGCCGATTTCATCGCCGTAGAGCAGCCCGAACAGCGCTTCGGGCTCCTCACGCAGCCCGCCTTGCTCGCGCTGCTAGCCCACTCCGATCAGTCCGCGCCCGTGTTGCGCGGCGCGTTCGTGCGCGAGCGCCTGATGTGCATCGAGGTCACGCCGCCTCCGCCGACCGTCAATGCGGTGCCGCCCCCCGTCGACCCGAACGCCACGACGCGCGAGCGTTTCGCCCAGCACACTGCCGAGCCTGCCTGCGCGGGGTGCCACGTGCTGATCGACGGTATCGGCTTCGGCCTCGAGCGCTACGACCAGTTCGGTCGCTACCGCGACGAGGAGAACGGCCTGGCCGTCGACGAATCGGGCGAGGTCGTCGGCACCGAGGACGCCGAGCTCGATGGAACCTACATGGGCGCTCGCGAGCTCGCAGCGCGCCTGGCCTCGAGCTCGCGGGTACGCGACTGCGTGGCCACGAACTTCTACCGCTACGCCATGGGTCGCGTCGAAGGACCAGAAGATCAGTGCAGCATGGACCAGGTCAAGCAGCGCTTTGCCGATAGCGGCGGCGCGTTCAGCGAGCTCCTGGTCGGCGTCGCCCTATCCGACGCGTTCCGCTACCGCGCAGCACTGGAGGCACCATGAGCCGGCGTCGCCTCGGCCGCAGACAGCTCCTGCAGATGCTCGGTGGCGCCGGCATCGGCCTCCCGCTGCTGTCCTCACTCGGCAGCGGCGCACGAGCGCAGTCGAGCTCGGCGCCCAAGCGGCTGGTCCTGATGTACACGCCCAACGGCGTGATCCACGAAGCCTGGTGGCCCACGCCCGGCGCCAGCGAGAGCGAGTTCACGCTCAACGCGATCCACCAGCCGCTCGCGGCCTACCAGGATCGGCTGATGCTGCTCAAGGGCGTCAGCAACAACGTGGCCCTGACAGGCGCCACCGGTGGCCCGCACCAGCGCGGCATCGGTGGGCTCTACACCGCGCAGACCCTGGGCCAGGGCGACTTCGTCGACGGCTGCGGCAAGAAGGCCGGCTGGGCCAACGGCATCAGCATCGACCAGGAAGTCGCGGCGGTGATCGGCCAGGACACCGCCCTGAAGAGCCTCGAGCTCGGCGTGCGCGCGCTCGAAAACGACGTGCAAGGTCGTATCTCGTACTCCGGCGCCGGGCAGCCGCTGCCGCCCATGAACCAGCCGCTCGACGTCTACAACCGGCTGATCGCCGCGCCGGGCGTCAACGTCCCCCTGACCGATCCGCTGCTGGCTCAGCGCAAGAGCGTGCTCGACGCCGTCGGCGAGCAGTTCGGCGCCATCTCCCAGCAGATCAGCGCCGAAGATCGCGAGAAGCTCGAGGCTCACCACGAGCTCCTGCGCGACATCGAGCGCCGCATGAACATCGCCGCCAACGGCTGCGCCCTCGACGACGCGCCGCCCATGCTCGACCCCGCGAGCGAGACCGACATGCCGACGATCGCGGAGCTCGAGATCGACCTGCTCGCCGCGGCCCTCTCCTGTGACCTGACGCGCGTCGCGTCGCTGCA
Source organism: Polyangiaceae bacterium (assembly GCA_035539475.1). Taxonomy (GTDB): domain Bacteria; phylum Myxococcota_A; class Polyangia; order Polyangiales; family Polyangiaceae; genus PMG-095. The sequence continues at coordinate 2,136 of DATLIL010000864.1, read as the reverse complement.
GGTCTGCACCGCGTTGAACCGCATCCGTTACCCATGGCTCAACAGCCTGGGCGAGGGGCATTCGCTGTCACACGCCACCGGCGGCGACATGGACGCGGTCGCGCAGCTGACCGAACGCGGCAAGTGGCACGCAGGCCTGATCGCCCGCCTGTGCGACCGCCTGGCGGCGACGCCCGAAGGCGACGGCACCGTGCTCGACAACACGCTGATCGTGTGGTGCAGCGAGATCTCGCTCGGTAACAGCCACTCCCACACCGACATGCCCTTCCTCGTGCTCGGCGGCGGCTGGCACTTCCGCACCGGCCGCTACCTCCAGCTCGCCGGCGAATCGCATTCGAATCTGCTGGTTTCGCTGCTGAACGCGATGGGCCTGCCGCACACCAGTTTCGGTGTTCCGGAGCAGTGCACCGGGCCGCTCACTGGCATGGTCTAGTGCTCGGCGGGCTTCGCCCGCCTCGCTGGTTATTTTTTGTTTGGCGGAGTGCCTCCGCACGGGCGCTTGGCCTTCCGGGTGTCTTGTTAGAAAGCGGCGCCTGTTCGGTCAGTTTGTTGTGACTCGGGTCTCGGTGGGTGATCGAGATCTGTTCTTCCAGGACCCGGGAGGTCGTGGCAGCTCAGCTCGCTGACGCGAGCATCGCGATCCCAGACGTAACGGCTTTGATTTTAGAACACGCTGCGAACGGCGGTGCCTGTCGCGCTGCAAGTTCCAGACTCCGGACAGTGCGCCACGGGAGTGCGGCCGTAGAGCGCGACAGGCAGCGGCTTTATGCCGTGTTCCCCAGATCCAACGGACCCGGGAGCCGAGCCACTAGCCTGAGAAGCCCACCCAGAACGGCTCCGCAATGCCCTGATTCAGGGCCAGAGCTGCGAGGGCGCCGCTGTTGGGGTCCACGCGGTAGCTGGAGATAGAGTCCGACTTCAGGTTCGCGACCAGGAGCTCGCCGCCACCCGGGCTGAGCGCGAAATTGCGGGGGATGCGCCCGCGTGTGGGCGCGTTACCGATGAGCGACGGCGCGTCTCCGCCGAGGTCGATGATGGCGAGTGAATCGTGGCCCCGATTGGAGGCGTAGGCGAAGCGACCGCTCGGGTGGACGTGAACGTCGGCGCCGGTGTTGCCGGCTGAATTTGCGCCCGCGGGCAGTAGCGAGAGCCGGCTCGTCTCGCTCAGCACGCCGTCGCTCTGGTTCCAGGCGAGCACGGCGAGCTCGCTGGTGTGCTCGCAGACGAGAAATGCGCGCGGGCGCAGCGGATCGAAGGCCAGGTGACGTGGCCCGCTGCCGCGCTGGAGCCCGAAGCAGCGCGGCTCGCCGGGAGCGCCGCGCTCGAGGCGCGCAACGAACACGGCGTCGGCGCCGAGCGCCGGGACGAGCAGAAAGCGTTCTGCCGGATCGCTCAGAGCGGCGTGAGGGTTTGGGCCAAGCTCGAGCACGTGCCGGCGGGTGAGCTCGGTCCCCGCAGCGCTCAGCGCGAAGAGCGCGACCGTGCCGCCGCCGTAGTTGGCGACGCACACGCCCTCGGCGCCGGGCAGTACGGAAATGTGGGCCGGGCCGGCGCCGCCGGACGGCGTCACAGAAAGGAGTGCCATGGCCTCGAGATCGATGACCGCCACGGTGTCGCTGCCCTCGTTCACGACGTAGGCCAGGCGCCCGCCGGGATGGAGCGCTGCAAACGAAGGCCCCTCGCCACCCGTCTCGACCGCACCTTCCAGGCGGAGCTCGCCGGTCTCGGTCGCTAACTCGAAGGACATCAGCTTGCCGCGGCCGCTGACCGCCAGCACTCTCACACCTGTCCGATCCATCCCTTCATCTCTGGCGGACTCCGCCTGTACCGTCAACGTGAAGTCCGGTCCGGGCCAGACCGGTCCATCCCTTTGAGAGGATGTGTTATCTTCCGCCCATGGTTCGGGTGAGTGGACCCGGGGCTTTGCTCTCGGTCGGCCTTTTTTCTGCGCCTCTTTTCGCACAATCTGCCGCGCCGCCGCCTGCGCCGGCGAGCTCGCAGGCAGCAACCGATCCCGCCGCCGCGCCGCCGCCCGCGCCGTCACCGCCGCCGCCTGCGTACCCGCAGCAGCAGCCCGGAGCAGCCCCACCGGCCGCCGGTTACCCGCCTCCGCAAGGGCAGCCACCGCCCGCAGGC
>DATLIL010000863.1:0-1801 GCA_035539475.1 Polyangiaceae bacterium | reverse complement strand
GCGTGACGCTCGGCCCGCTCGGAGTCGGAGTGGCCCATCGACAGCCAGACGTCGGTGTAGACGGCGTCTGCGCCGCGCACGGCTTCGGCCACGTCTTCGGTGATGGTGATGGTGGCCCCGCTCTTCTTGGCCACGGCCCGAGCCTGCTCCACCAGCTCCTCCGGCATCGAGTAGGCCTTGGGTGCCCCCAGCGCGAAGCTCGTGCCCATCAGCGCGCAAGCCTCCATCAGGCTGACGGCCACGTTGTTACCATCGCCGAGGTAGGTGATCTTGAGCTTGTCCAGGGCGCCCTTGTACTCGTGCAGCGTGAGCAGGTCCGCCAGGCTCTGGCACGGATGGTGGCCGTCCGTCAGCGCATTGATCACGGGAATGCTGGCGGCCTTCGCGAAGCGCTCGACGTCGTCGTCCTTGAAGGTGCGGATCACGAAGGCGCGGGAGTACCTGCTGATGACGCGCGCCGTGTCCTCGATCGTCTCACCGCGGCCGAGCTGCAGATCGCTGGCGCCCAGCGTGATCGGCACGCCGCCCAGACGCGTGACGGCGGTTTCGAACGAGATGCGCGTGCGCGTCGAGGGCTTGGCGAAATAGAGGCACACCGTCTCGCCGCTCAGGGTGCTCTGCCGGCGCAGGGGCTTCTGCTTGAACCTTCGCGAGCGCTCGAGCAGGTATTCGAAGTCGCTCTGGGAAAGGTCGGAAGTCTTGAGCAAGTCTTTCATGGCCGGATCCTGGCGGGCTTGACCCGAGGGTCTTGGAGCCGGAACCTTTGCCCATGGCTCTGATCGATTGCAAGTTCTTCTCTGAGACGCTGGGCCTGTCGAGCTCGATGCGCGTCATCTTGCCGGAGGAGACCCAAGGCCAAATCGGCCTCGCCGGCCACTCCCGCGGCGCTCGCCATCCCACCCTGTACTTGTTACACGGCCTCAGCGACGACGAAACCATCTGGTCGCGCCGCACCTCGATCGAGCGCGACGCGACGGCGCTGGGCCTGGCCGTGGTCATGCCCAACGTGCACAAGAGCTTCTACGTCAACATGAAGCACGGTCTGCGCTACTGGGACTTCGTCAGCGAAGAGCTCGTGTTCAAGGCGCGTAGCTTTTTTCCGCTCTCGTCACGGCGTGAGGACACCTTCGTCGCCGGCCTGTCCATGGGCGGCTCCGGTGCCTTCCTGCTCGGCCTGCGCAAGCCGGAGCAATACGCCGCCGCCGCCTCGCTCTCGGGCGCCTTCGACCTCGCCGCTACCCGGCGGGGTGAAGAGTTCGCGCTGGCCTTCGGCGCCGACGCCGATCTGCGCGGGACCGAGTACGACTTCTTCCACCTCGCCAGCAGGCTCGGCAGCTCCGACGGTCGGCGACCGCGGCTCTATCAGTGCTGCGGCACTGAAGACTTCCTTTACGAAGAGAACGTGCGGCTGCGCGACCACCTGCGCGGTCTGCCCTTCGACTACACCTACGAGGAAGGCCCCGGAAAACACGACTGGGCCTACTGGGATGCGATGATCCAGCGGGTGCTCGCCTGGCTGCCGCTGCGCGCGCAAACGTAAAGCCCACTAACGATCTGGAACCGGTTCCCGCGCGCTGCTAGCCTGCGGCCAAAGCCATGCAGCAGCACGACTTGGATCGGCGGGTGCGCGCGTTCTTTTCGGCAGCGACGCTCTTGTTCCTCTCCGCCTGTGCCGAAAGCGGCTCTTCGGCGGGGCCGCCCGAGGAGATCGGCTCGGGCGCAGCCTCGGGCTCGGGCAGCGGCAACACGAGCGCCGGCGGGAGCGCGGCCGGAGGCAGCGCCAGCAGCAGCGGAGGAAACC
>DATLIL010000862.1:0-3848 GCA_035539475.1 Polyangiaceae bacterium | reverse complement strand
TAGCCACTTTGCCGGCATGTTTGTAAGCCTAGCTCCCACACACGGGTCATCAGCTGCTCGCTCCCGTGGGACAGACTGCTCGTGGGGAAGCGCCCTTAATCCAGGAACCTGATGCCCGTTTTGCGCTCCATGTCGTCGCCTCCCGGCTCGGTTCAGCCGGCAGCCGAAGGTTCCACCGATAACGCCATCAGCCAGCCGGTGCGCGTCGAGACAGCTTCTAGCCAGCCTGTATCGAGTCCCAACGCGACCCAGCTGCCGGTGCGCCTGCTGGTCGTGGACGACGACGGCATGGTGCTGCAGTCGACCTCACGGCTGCTGCGCTCGTTTGGCTACATCGTCGTCGAATGCCAGAGCGGCGCCCACGCCCTCAGTCTGCTCGATCACGAGCCGTTCGACATCGTACTCAGTGACATCGGCATGCCGGGGATCGACGGCATCGATCTCCTGCGTCACGTGCACGAGCGTGATCCGTTCGTACCCGTCATCCTGTTCACGGGCGCGCCGGACGTGGCAACTGCCATCCGCGCGCTCGAGCACGGCGCGTTTCGTTACCTGCCCAAGCCGGTGTCGAACGACGAGCTCGAGAAGGTGCTCGAGCGCGCCACGCAGCTGCGTCGCTTCGGCAAGCTGCAGCGCTACGCCGCCGGCCTCGCCGGGCAGTCGCGGCTCGCCGTGGCCGACGACGAGCTCGAGCTGGTGTTCGAGCGGGCGCTCGACAACATCTGGCTCGCTTGCCAGCCCATCGTCAACGTCCGCACGCACAAGGTCTTCGGCTACGAGGCGCTCTTGCGCAGCTCGGAGCCTGGTCTGGCCAATCCGGCAGTGATCCTCGACGCCGCGCAGCGCCTGGGCCGCCTCGAGCAGCTCGGCCGCTACGTGCGCGAGCGTGCCGCGGCGCTAATCCCGTCGGCGCCCCCGGAGGCGCTGGTGTTCGTCAACGTTCACGCCAGCGAGCTCGGCGATCCGCTGCTGGTCGACCCCAACGCGCCGCTGTCACGCTACGCCGAGCGCGTGGTGCTGGAGATCACCGAGCGCGCGCCCCTCGACTCGGTGCGCGACGCGCGGCGGCGCATCGCAGCGCTGCGTGACCTCGGCTACCGCATCGCGGTCGACGACCTCGGCGCCGGCTACTCAGGGCTCGGCACCTTCGCCCAGCTCGAGCCCGAGTTCGTCAAGCTCGACATGGACCTCTTGCGCGACGTGCACGTGACGCCCACCAAGCAGAAGGTGATCCGCTCGCTGGCGTCGCTGGCCCGCGAGATGGGCATGCTGGTGGTGGCCGAGGGCGTGGAGCGGCGCGAGGAACGGGACACCCTGATCGAGCTCGGCTGCGAGCTTTTGCAGGGCTTCCTCTTCGCGCGACCGGAGCGCGGTTTTTCGCTGCCCCCGCTCGGACCGTAGCCCGAGAAATCTGCCGCAATCGCCTGCGGGCTTCCCACTCCCCCGCCCCGTCTGCTACGTCCATCGGCGAGGAACATCGTGAGCATCGATCTCAACCTGCTGAAGGCGGAACGCGACCGGCTGAAGGACTCCTTGCGCGAGACCGAGGCCGACCTGCGGCGGCTGGAAGCGGACCTGAAGGCGTGCCGCCAGCGCGAGATCCAGGTCAAGCGCGAGATCGAGGCGCTGGCCACGCTGATCGACATCAGCGAGAGCCGCAACGAGTCGAAGTCCGAGACCTAGAGCTTGGTCTTGCCGAGCGCGAGGATGCGCTCGAACTCGACCTTGGTCACCGGCACGACGGAGAGCCGCGAGCGCTTGATCAGCGCGATGTCCGCGAGCTTGGCGTCGTCCTTGATCGTGGTCAGCGTCACCGCTTGCGCCAGCGCCTTGACCGGAGCGAAGTCGACGACCGACCAGTCGCCCTCGTCGGCGCTCTTGTCGGCGTACGCCTCGGTCACGACCTTGGCCACACCCACGACCTCCTTGCCCTCGTTCGAGTGGTAGAAGAGCGCGAGGTCGCCCTTCTTCATCGCGCGCAGATTGTTGCGCGCCTCGAAGCTGCGCACGCCGTCCCAGGTCGTCTTCTTGTCTTTGACGAGCTGCTCGAACGGGTACTTGTAGGGTTCGCTCTTGATCAGCCAGTACTGCGTCGCCATCGCCGCCGTTCTAGCAAAGCTTGTTTTTGTGGGGAACACCCCGGTCGCGCTCCGCCTGCCGCTCTGCCGGACGCGGGTTTCCTGCCTAGTCGCGGTCCTGGTCGGCAATATCGACGTAGATCGGGCAGTGGTCGCTCAGGCGCTCCTGGGCGGCGAAACGCTGGGAAGGCGGATCGCACCCCACCTCCGCGCAGAGCCCGGAGACCCTCAGCGTCGCCTGGCCGAGCTCACCGAAGCCCTGGGAAGCCACGGCGTTGTCGAGCAGCGTGCCCTTGCCGCTGAAGTAGTGGGAGCAGGCGACGTCGCTCGCTAGCCGGCGAAAGCCCTCGCCGCCGAGGGAACGATCGACGCTGCTGAGCTCCTCGGCATGGCTGAGCGCCGGCGAGCAGTCCGGGCAGCCCATCGTGTTGAGGTCACCAAGGACGAGCACGTCGGGGTCCTTGCCCTGCGCCTGCACGACCCCGTAAGCCTCCGACAGCGCGGCGAACGAGCGCTGCCTCAGGTCGAACGAACGACGCTCTCCGCCCGCCTTGAAATGCGCGGAAACGACGTAGAGGTCGAGCCCGCCGGGGAATCGCAGGTACGAGGCGCGACCAGGACGCAGCTGGTCCTTGCAGGGAGCGCCGTGCGGATTGAGCTCGGCGACGTCGAACGAGCTCAGGTGCTGCAGGCGCTTTCGGTCATAGAGCAGGCCGACTTGCTGGCCATTCTTGTCGCAACCGTCGAGGTCCGCCTGCCAGCTGCCGCCCTGCGCGTCGAGCAACGCCCGCAGGCGATCGAGCGCGCCCCTCGCGGCACTTCCGCTCTTGAGCTCCTGCAGCGCCAGCGCGTCGAGGTCGAGCCAGCGGATGACACAGGCCAGCCACGGCAGATCGCTGCCTCGCTCCGGCTCTTCGCCGCCGCCCTTGCCGGGCTTGCCGTCGGGGAACCAGTGCAGGTTCCAGCTACCGATGCGCGCCTGGCCCGGCTGGCGCGGCGCTCGGTCCCCCTTCTGGAGGGCCGCCAGGCAGGCGTCGCGCGACGCGAAGACGGACTCGGGACGGAGCCTGGGGGTTGGTGCTGAGACGGCCAGGTACCGCCGGGTCAGCCAGCCGCGAAGCTCGCCCTGGCTCACCTCGTACCAGCGCCCCCCGGCAGCGATCGTTTCGATGCGCACACTGCTGCCGTCCACCAATCGCCCGGACACTGTGCTCGATTCGGGCTCGGGGTGCAGCGGGACACCGCTCGCATGGCGGGCGCGTACCAGCACGTTCTGGCCGACCCCCGGAGCATCGCCCGGCGGCTCGCTGCTCGGCGCGGCGCCGGGCCTGCTGCTCGGCGTGCTCGGCGAGGCGCTCGGCAGCGTCGCCATACCGAGCTGCGGATTTTCAGCCGTGCGACAGCCGGCGCAGAGGAGCGCCACGAGCAGAGCTCGAGCGAGGAGCGGTCGCTGCATCAGCTCAGGCGGCCGGCACGACTTCCACGGGATTTTCGCGGGCGGCGCCGGGCCCGAGGACCTTCACCAGATCAGCCTTTTCGATGCCCTCGAACTCGAGCAGGTGATCGACCAGGCGCTGCAGAGCCTCGCGGTGTTCGCTGACGATGCGTTTGGCAGAGTCCATGGCCTGGCGCAGGATACCAGCGGTCTCGTCTTCGATCACGTGAACGGTGGCGTCGCTGGTGCCCCCCTCCGTGGCCAGCGTCTGGCCCAGGAACGGGTGCTCGGTACGGTGCTCGTGGTAGACCGGGCCGACCTTCGCGCTCATGCCC
>DATLIL010000861.1:0-11030 GCA_035539475.1 Polyangiaceae bacterium | reverse complement strand
CGCTCGGTTCGGAGACCAGACGGATCACGCGCTGAGCCACGCGGGCAAACCAGACGCCAGCTTCTTCCGGCCGGGGCGCGGCGCCAGGGTCGTAGATGAAGATGACGTCCAGATCGGAGCCGTAGCCGATGTCGCGACCGCCGAGCTTACCCATGGCGATGATGCAGAGCCCCTCCTGGCGCTCCCCGAGCTCGAAGGCGAGCGCGCGTTCGAGCTCTTCGTCGGCCAGGAGTGACAGCAGGCGCGTGGCCTCGCGCGTACCGAGGGCGCCGGCCAGATCCGCCGCTGCGACCTCGATCGTCACACGCCGCTTGGCGATACGCAGCGCCGTGACGAAGGCCTGTTGCCGTTCGTAGGCGTCGGCGTCGGCGGCGATGGCGGACAGCTGTGCGTCGATCTCGCTCTGCACTGCCGCGCGCGGCTCGCTGATGGCGCCGGCGCCGAACACGACGACGTCGGCGAAGTCGGGGCGCGCCGCCACCGCCTCGCCCACGAAGGCGCTCGAACCGAGCACGGTGACCAGGCGCCGGAGCGCAAGCGCGTCTTCGGCCAGCGCCGCCACGTACGGCGCCGGTGAGATGAAGCGGCCGAAGAAGCTGCGCAAGAAGCGCGCGGCCTGGTCCGGGTCGGGCGTCGTGGCCAGCGCGTCGAGCAGGCGCTCGGCCAGCGAGGGATAACGTTCGCGCGTCATCGAGCCGAGCAGACCGTCGGGGCGACGAGCCAACGCCGCCAGGTGCTCGGCGATGTCGGGGCTCGCGTAGATATGTTCCGCGGCGCGCTGCAGCTCCTCGCGGCTGCCCTCGAGCGCGCTCAAGAGGACCGCGTAGCGCGGCGTGGCGGCGGAGCGGCTCGAGCGTGGCGCCAGCGACTCGAACAGCTCGTGCACGGCGAAACGCGCCCTCTCGAGCTGTTCCAGGAGCATGCTCGAATCGCGGAGCCGCAGGCAGCGCGCGATGCGGTCGAGCTCGGGGCCCGGCAGTGGCAAGATGTGCGTCTGCAAGCCGCTCGACCACTGCACGCAGTGCTCGAGCCGCCGTAGCAGCACGTAAGCCGACGCGATGTCCTCGGCCTCGTTGTCGCTGACGAGCCCGCGGCTCTCCAGCCGCGACAGCCCTTGCAGCGTGTTCTTGGCGCGCACCGCTGGCTGCTTGCCGCCCCAGATCAGCTGCAGGCTCTGCACAAAGAACTCAGCCTCGCGAATGCCGCCGACGCCGAGCTTCAGATCGCGCTCCGGATCCGCCGACAGCTCGCGTCGCGAACGCTGGAGCAGCTCGGCCAGCGCCTGTGCCAGGGCGGGCTCGACCTCGCGCCGGTAGACGAAAGGGCTCAGCACCTCGCGCTCGAGCACGAAGGCGAGCTTGCGTGAGCCCGCGGAGCAGCGCGCTCGCAGCATGGCGGAGCGCTCCCACAGCCGGCCCCAGGTCTCGTAGTAGCGCTCGGCGGCGCTGATCGAGTTCACGATCGCCCCCTGCGACCCCTCCGGCCGCAGGCGCAGGTCCACGCGCCAGAGCAAGCCGTCGGCGCTCGGCGTGTCGATCGCGGCGACCGTGCGCCTTACGACACGCGACCAGTGCTCGTGCAGGCTGAGCTCGCTGCCGCCGTCGTCGCTGTCGTAGACGAAGATCAGATCGATGTCCGAGCCGGCGTTGAGCTCGTGGCCGCCGAGCTTGCCCATGCCGAAGACCGAGAGCTCCGAGGGCTGACCGCCGGCTCGCAGCGGCTGGCCGAAGCGCGCGGCGGTGTGCGCGGCCGCCTCGCCCAGGCAGGCAGCGATCACGCCGTCAGCCAGGCCGCTGAGCTCGTGAGCCGTCGCCTCGAGCGGCGCACCGCCCAGGGACGCCGGCAGGAGCTCGCGCAGAGCGATGCGGGCCTTCTCTACCCAGACGGCGCGGCGCAGCGCCGACAGGCGCTCCTCCTCGGTTTCCGCGCGCGCCATGAGCTCCGCCAGGAGGACGCGAAACTCCTCGCTGCGCCGCCGGACCCGGAAACCTTCCGCACCGAGGCGCACGAGACCGGCCAGCTGCCAGTCGGTGTTGGGGGTCAGGGCGGGGTAAGCACTGCCGAGCAAGACGGCGGCGTCGAGCTCGCGCCCCTCGCCAAGGTCCTTTCCGAGCCTTTCGGCGCGGTCGGGGTCGAGGTGTCGGGCCAGGCCGCGGAGCTCGGATCCCTGCTGCACTTTCCGCCTCAATGCGTATCAAGCTCGTCGGGACCGTCAACCTCGGCCGCTAGGCCGACGACGGATATTCGTGCCTCCGATCGCCGGCCCCGCTATGAGTCACAGGGTTTAGGAGCCCATGCGCTTTCTCTGCGTCTCGGACATCCACGGCCACGCCCGCGCCCTCGAGGCCGTGCTGAAGGAGGCTTCAGACTACGGCTTCGACCAGCTCATCGCCTGCGGAGACCTGTGCTTTCCGGGTCCGAATCCGCTCGATGTCTGGAAGATCCTGGTCCACCACCGCGCGCTCTGCGTGCAAGGCATGGGTGATCGCGCGCTCGCGCAGATCGATCCCAGCAAGCTGATGGCCGCCACCGAGAACGAGCAGAAGCGTCTGGCGCGACTCAAGGCGGTGCATCACGAGCTCGGCGAGATCATCATCGCGCGTCTCGGTAAACTGCCGCAGACGGCCCGCCTGCCGATCGAGTCCGGCCACACCATGCTGATCGTGCACGGCTCACCCGCCGACCCGAGCGAGCCCTTCTCTTTCGACATGAGCGACGACGAGATCCTGGCACTGCTCGGCGACGAGCCCGGTGATCTCATCATTTGCGGCGGCAGCCATGTGCCGTTCGATCGCAGCGTGGCCGACGTCAGGATCGTCAACGTCGGCTCGGTCGGCGAGGCCCCGGGCGGCGGCGTGGCCCACGCGACCATCGTGACCACGGCTCAGACCGGCATCGCCGTGCAGCAGCTCGTCGTCCCGCTCTGACCATTTTGGTTTAGACTGGATCCATGGGCATCCTCTACATCGCTGCCCTGATCATCGGCTTGGGCGTGCTCAGCCTGTCGTTCTTCATGGGCGGCGACGGCGATGGCGACGCCGAGGCCGACGGTGACGTCGATGCCGGCGATGCCGATGTTCATGCCGACGTCGACGGACACGACGCCGGGCATGGGCACGGTGACGTCCACGGGCACGCCGACGCGGGCGCGATCGCCATCTTCCTGTCCCTGCGCTTCTGGACGTTCGGACTGCTCGCCTTCGGGCTGGTCGGGACCATCCTGCACTTCTTGCATCTGGCCGGCGGGCTCGTCACCCCCATCGCCGCCACGTTGATGGGCCTGGGCTCGGGCTTCCTGGCCGCGTACACGTTTCGGCTGCTCGATCGCACGCAGAGCACTTCCGGCGCCGAGGCCAGCGACGCGATCGGGCAAGTCGGCCGCGTGCTCGTGCCGATCGAGCGCGGCAAGCGCGGCAAGATCAGGATCGAGGTTCGCGGCCAGAGCGTCGACCTCCTGGCGTCGACCGACGACGAACGGCTGCGTGACGGTGATCAGGTCGTGGTCGAGGAGATCCGCGGCACTACCGCTCACGTTTCGCGCGCGACCGACACTTTTCTGCCGCCGAAATCCGGACGCTAGCCGTCCGTCACCCCTTCTCGCCCTGAGCCATGGGGGCTACCCTGCCGGACCATGCCCGAAGACATCGCGGTCAATCCGGATTTAGGGGTATCGCCGGAGCTTGCTGCGCTGATCGTCCTCTTGGCGATCGGCGTGGTCCTGGGGCTCCTGATCTTCTTCTGGATCATCTCCCGCTTCCTCGTGATCTGCACGCCGAACGAGGTGCTCGTGATCAGCGGCCGCAGCCACCGCCTGCCGGACGGCTCCACCGTCGGATACAAGGTGCTGCACGGAGGCCGCGGGTTCAAGCTGCCCATCGTCGAGGAGGTGAATCGCATGGACATGCGCCTCATCCCCGTGCAGGTCGAGGTGCAGAACGCCTACTCCAAGGGCGGCATCCCGCTGATGGTCCACGCCATCGCCAACGTCAAGGTCTCGAGCGACGAGCACCTGATTCGCAACGCCATCGAACGCTTGCTCTCGATGTCTCCGCGTCAGATCGGCGCCGTGGCGCAGCAGACGCTGGAGGGCGTGCTGCGCGAGGTGGTGGCAGAGCTCACGCCGGAAGAGGTCAACGAAGACCGCCTCAAGTTCGCCGAGACCCTGGTCAAGCACGCCAAGGACGATTTCGACAAGCTCGGCCTAGAGCTCGACGTGCTCAAGGTGCAGAGCGTGACCGACGAGCAGAGCTACCTCAACAACCTGGGCCGCGCGCGCATCGCACGTCAGATCCGCGACGCACAGAACGCCGAGAACGCCGCGAACCAGGCCATCGCCGAGGCCACGGCCACCGCTCGCCAGCGCGCCGAGACGGCGCAAAAGCAGGCCGAGGCCGCCGTGCTCACCAAGCGCAACCAGCTACGCGCCGAGCTCGCGGGCTTCGAGGCCGAGGCCAAGTCGATCGAGAACGAGGCCGAGATCGCCGCGCAGACAGCGCGCGCCACCGCCGAACAGGAGCTGCAGGGCCTGCGCAGCGAGTTCGAGAAGCTGCGCCTGGAATGCGACGTCTTTCTGCCGGCCGAGGCCCAGCGCCTGGCGGCCGAAGCCGCGGCCCGCGGCAGCGCGGCGCCCGTGCTCGCGCAGGGCACCGCCAACGCCGAGGCGCTCGCGCTGGTGGCTCAGGCCTGGCAGGGTGGCGGGCAGGACGGTCGCGACCTCTACGTCCTGCAGCACCTACAGAAGTTCGTCGAGGCCGCCGTGCAGCGCGTGGAGAGCGCGCAGATCGGCGAGCTGATGGTCGTGGATGGCGGCGACGGAGCCAGCTACACCGGCGCCATCGCCAGCTTTCCAGCAGCGGTCGCCGAGGTCCTGGCGCAGACTGGCCGTGCCATCGGGGTCGATATTCCCGCGCTGCTCGCTAGCCGCAAAGGAGCCGTCCGATGATCCCCCTGGTGCTGGTCCTTGCTCTGGCCGGCGGCGTGGTGCTGCTGTTCCTCGTCATCACCGTCAAGCGTTTGCTCTGGGTTTCGACCCCCAACGAAGCGCTGATCTTCAGCGGCGCCACGCGCCGGCTGCCGGACAAGACGCTGGGTTATCGCTTCGTACGCGGCGGGCGCAGCCTGCGCCGGCCCTTCATCGAGAAGGTCGAGGTGATGGACCTCAGCATGTTCACCGTGATGGTGCACGTGACCGGCGCCTTCTCGAAGGGCGGCATCCCGCTCACCGTGCAGGGCGTGGCCAACGTCAAGCTACCCGGCGAAGAGCCGCTCTTGATCAACGCCGTCGAGCGCTTTCTCGGCCGTACGCGCGAGGAGATCTACCACATTGCCAAGGAGACCCTCGAAGGCAACCTGCGCGGCGTTCTCGCCAGCCTCACCCCGGAAGAGGTGAACGAGGACAAGATGCGCTTCGCCAACACCCTCCTGGAAGAGGCGGAGCACGACATGAGCCGCATGGGCTTGGTGCTCGACACGCTCAAGATCCAGAACGTGACCGACGAGGTGAACTACCTCTCGAGCATCGGCCGCATCCGCGGCGCGACCGTCAACCAGGAGCAGGCCATCGCCGAGGCCGGCGCGCGCGCCGACGCCGCCGTGCAGCAGGCCGCCAACTGGGCGAGCAGCGAGGTCGCCAAGGTCGACGCCGACCTGATGATCGCTCGCGAAGAGACGGCCAAGCGCATTGCCGACGCCAAGAGCAAGCGCGAGGCCATGATCCGCGAGTCGCGCGGCGAGGTGGTTGCCCTGATCGCGCAGGTCAGAGCCGAGATCGAGAAGCAACGCGCACGGGCGCTGCAAGAGAAGCGGCGACTCGAAGCCGACGTGGTGCAACCGGCGCTCGCCAGCCAGCGCGCCGCCGAAGAGCAGGCTCGCGGTGAGGCGGCGGCCATCATCGAGCGCGGCCGAGCAGAGGCCGAAAGCCTGAAGAAGCTGGTCGAGGCCTACCGCTCCGGCGGCGCCGGCTCGCGCGACGTGCTGGCGCTGCAGAACCTCCTGCCCCTGCTCGAGCAGGTCAGCGGCTCGCACCACGCGCTCAAGATCAAGAAGCTCAGCGTGCTCCCCGCCGATGGATCCGCCGGCGGCGATCTGGCGCGCAAGGCCATCGGCGCGACCGAGCAGATCCGCGCGGCCACCGGCGTGGATCTGTCCGGCGTCGCAAAACGCCTGGGCGGCTGAAAGAAAGTGCGGCTGAGCCCGCTACGTTTCTGAAGTCCGGTCGGTCGACGTTCGATTTTCGGAGGCCGTGCCGCGCTAGCGGCCGAGAAGCGCGGAGTTCACGGCCATCCTGACATGGCCCGATCCTTGGATCGTGAGCGCCCGGGTCCAAACAGGACTGTTCGGCGGCAATCGGGCGACGGAAGGTCCGGCAAGCGGAGTGAGCCGTCGCGACCTCTGCTGGGAGCTCCTCGACTGCGTCGTCCGAACGGAGTGCGCCCAGACCGCGACCAACAAGTGCTACTTCGGCAGCAGCCTCGGCTCACCGAACGGTGACTGCAAGGCGCAGGTCGAACGCGCACTCGAGAGCACCGACGCCAGCGTGATCGGCGCTCGTTTTACCGACTACACCCATGGCGGCGCAGGGGCGCTCGACTTCGCCGACGCGACTCGCCTCAACTGCTCGGCGGTTTGTTACGTCGATCCGGCGCGGCCCGCCCACCAGTAGCAACTAGCCAGCGCCCTGGAGCACGTAGTCCAGGTTCTCTTCGTCGCAGAGCGCGCCGAGCTCGCGGCGGAGCTCCGACAGCGCGAGCTCGGAGGGGACCTGGAGCTCGGCCTCGAGCACGAACATCGGCGTACCACTCTCCGGTGCGTTGGCCAGGCGGGACTCGAGCGAGGCCACGTTCACGCCGCGCGTGGCCAGAAGTTGGGACACGCCGTGCACGATGCCCGGGCGATCGACGCCGGTGACCCGCAGCGAGTACGGCAAGAAGCGACGCTGCACGGCCTCGGGGCTCGTGGGCTTGACCATGACGCGCAGACCGAGACGTTCACCCAGCGCCGGTAGCTCGCCTTCCACGCGCGCGACCTCGGCACCCGATCCGGAGACGAGCACGAGCAGCGCGAACTCGCCGCCGAGAATCGCCATGCGGCTGTCTTCCAGGTTGGCGCCGGCCCCGAGGATCAGCGATGAGATGGCGTTGACCAGGCCGGGGCGATCGGGACCCACGGCCGTGAGCACGAGGTAGCTTCGGTTATCGCGCGACATCGCGCGTCACTGTAACGCGTGGTCGCGCTCGCGCACCAGCCTCAGCCCGAAGTGAGCCCGCGATGCCTACTGGCCGCCCGCTCGAACTCGTCGAGAAACTGGTCGTCGCTGCCGGTCTTGTGCACCACGCCAATCGCACCGGTCGTGCGCGCCAGGGCCTGCAGCTCCGCTTCGGGCAGGCTGGAATGCAAGATAATGGCGGTCGCCTTGGCCGACTCGCGACGCCGGATCAGCATGGCCAGCTCGGTGCCCGAAAGCGCCGGCATATTGATGTCCAGGAGCACGAAGTCCGGGTGGTGGGTCATGACCCACTGCGAGGTTCCGAGCGCTGCCTCGCGGATGTGAACGTCGTAACCCGCAGCGACCAGGCGCTCGCGGGCGACTTCGAGCACGATGGGATCATCGTCGACAACGAGCACCACGGGTCTCGGGCGGCTCGGCTGGTCTCGCTTGGCCATGGCAGCGGGCATGAGATGAATTAACTACTACGAGATAGTAGGACGGCCGGGTGTTACGCGCATTAAGTGTTGCCTGGTCGTCGAAGACGCACGGGCATGTAGGCCGTGCTCGTACACTCAAAATCGTCCGTCGCGTGCCGTTGCTCTCGTTAGACTCGAAACTTGTCCCCACGTCCGATCGGGCCGCTGTGAGCGGTAGAGGCTGAGCCGTGTCCCCCGAGCGCCCCAAGCAAACCACCACCAAAACCTTCCTTCGCTCGAGCGTGAACGAGGCTCCGCTGTCAGGCGCGGGTGAGCCGACCATCCTGCCGAGCGCCCGGCTCAAGGTCGCCTTTCTGCTCTTCATCAGCGCGATCGTGGTGGCGCTTTCCGGCCTGATTTTCGTGCTGGTCTCCAGCATCTTCGAGTCGCTCGAGCCCAACCTGAACGCCAACCTGGAGTGGAAGGCGCGCCGCGGCGCCGTCGAGCTGGCGCACTCGGCCGATCTCGGCCTCGTCTCGGGCGAAGAGAGCGAGATCCGGCGCGCCTTCGAGCTCTACCAGGACGACCCCGACATCGTCGCCATCGTGGCCGCGGATGCGTCGGGCAAGGTGCTGGCCACGCACGGCTCGTCGCCGGTGCCACCCGACCAGCTCTTCAAGAGCTCGGCCAAGGGCTCGCTCTGGCGTCAGCCCGATTTCATGGCGTCCTGGTGGGAGGCCGACATCGAGGGCAGCGTCGTCGGTCGCATGGCCGTCGTTGTCTCGACCCAGCAGCTCAAGGCGGGGGCCGAGCTCAAGCGCAGCATCCTGCTCACGGCCCTGCTCGGCGGTGGGGCCGCCATCCTGGCGGGCCTCTTTTTCGTCAGCCTGTACGTCGGGCCGCTCTACCGCGTCACCGAACGCGCCTTCCGTGCCCTCGAGCGCACCACGGCCGAAGCGCTGGAGGCGACGCGGCTCAAGAGCGAGTTCTTGGCCAACGTGAGCCACGAGATCCGCACGCCCATGAACGGCGTCCTGGGCATGACCGAGCTCTTGCTACGCACCGACATGACGCTCAAGCAGCGCCGCTTCGCGGAGACGGTGCAGTCCTCGGCCCACAGCCTGATGACCATCGTCAACGACATCCTCGATTTCTCGAAGATCGAGGCGGGCAAGCTGGAGATGCGTCCCGCCGCCTGTGATCTGCGCTCGATCATCGAGGAGGTGGCCGAGCTGCTCGCGGCTCGCGCCAGCGCCAAGCACATCGAGCTCGCCTGCGACGTGCTCGACTCGCTGCCGCGCAACGTCACCTGCGATCCGGATCGCGTGCGCCAGGTGCTCACCAACCTGGTCGGCAACGCCGTCAAGTTCACCGAGCGGGGCGAGGTCATCGTCTCCACCACGATCGAGGAGAGCGACGCCAACCACGTGCGGGTTTCGGTGCGCGACACCGGCATCGGCATCAAGAAGGAGGACCTCGCTCGCCTGTTCGAGGCCTTCTCGCAGGTCGACGCTTCGCTCACGCGCCAGCACGGCGGCACGGGCCTGGGCCTGGCCATCTGCAAGCACCTGGTGGAGCTCTGGGGCGGCAGCGTCGGCGTCGAGAGCGAGTACGGCAAGGGCAGCACCTTCTGGTTCACCATCCCGCTCGGCGACGAGCCGACCGAAGCGCTGGTCTCGCAGACGCTGGAGGGCCGTGCACTGATGGTAGTGAAGGGCAAGGCCTACCGCGCGATCCTCGAAAAGCACCTCACGCGCTGGGGGCTGGACGTCGAGGCGGTTGCGTCCGAACAGGCGCCGGTCCGGGCGAAACAGACGGAGACTCCCTACCAGTTGGTGATCGTGGACCTGAAGGAAGCCGGGGAGGAGCTCGAGCTCCTGTCCGCGATCCGCGCGGCCAATGCGAATCTGCCGATCATGTTGCTGGCCCCGCTCGATGCCTCGCTCTTACCGACGCTCGGCTCCTCGGCGCTGGTCGATCGGCTGATCACCAAGCCGATCCGCCTCGGCGATCTCGCCAGCGGCGTGCGGCGCCTGCTCAGCGTCTCGGCGGGCGGCGTGACGGGCCACGACGCCCGCTCCTCGGGCGGCGAGATCCCACTGCCGCTCGGCAAGAACGGCATCCGTCTGCTGGTCGCCGAGGACAACGAGATCAACCGCGAGGTGATCCACGAGATGCTCACCTCGCTGGGCTACGACACCGAGCTCGTCGAGAACGGCCGGCAGGCGCTCGCTGCGCTCGACCGCTCGAGCGACTTTCACGGCGTGCTGATGGACTGTCAGATGCCGGAGCTCGACGGCTACGAGGCGACGCGCGCGATCCGTCGCCGGCCAGGACCCCAGAGCAAACTGCCGGTGATCGCCGTCACGGCGCACGCCATCATCGGCGAACGCGAGAAGGCTCTGGCCGCGGGCATGAACGACTGTCTGACCAAGCCGATCAACGCGCGTGCGCTGAAGGCCATGCTCGAGCTCTGGGTTCACCCGCGCGAGGGCAGACTCTCGCTCATTCCAGGCTCGGTCCCACCGAGCATGGGGATGAGGGTGGTCGAGCCTCCGGCCCTCGATCCGAGCGTGCGACGCAGCGCCACCGTGATTGCCCTGTTTCGCAAGCATGCACCAGCGCAGCTCGAGGCGCTGAAAGGGGCAGCCGGCGCCGATGAGGTCAAACGTGCGGCCCACAAGCTCAAGGGCACCTGCCTGGTGTTCGGTATGCCGCGCGCCAGCGAGATTTGCATCGCAATCGAGGAAAACCCCGATCAGGCCGGACAGCTGCTGCTCGCGCTCGAGGGAGAGCTCGGCCGCGCCCAGGCCGAATTGGACAGGCTGAGCGCATAGGCAGTGCCCGCGGGGCTTGCTATATTGCTCTTGGATGTCCCTGAAGATCGACCAGGACCACTCGCGCTTCCGGGCCATCGTCCGCGGCAAGATCCGTCAGAACCTCAGGCGCTACATCTCGCAAGGCGAGCTGATCGGCCGCAAGGGCAAGGATCTCGTCAGCATCCCCATCCCCCACATCGACATCCCGCGCTTCACCTTCGGTGATCGTCAGCGTGGCGGCGTCGGTCAGGGCGAAGGCGACGTGGGCGATGGCATCGGCTCCGACAGCGACGTGGAGGGCGAAGGCTCGGAGAAGGCGGGCAAGGATCCGGGCGACCACGTCCTCGAGGTCGACGTCACCCTCGACGAGCTCGCCGACATCCTGGGCGAGGAGCTCGAGCTGCCGGCGATCGAGAACAAGGGCAAGAGCCGGATCATCGCAGCCAAGGATCGCTACACCGGCATCCGCCGCGTGGGCCCGGAGTCGCTGCGCCACTTCAAGCGCACCTACAAGGAGGCGCTCAAGCGCTCCAGCGCGGCGACGGCTACGACCCGAACCGCAAATGGGTCGACAAGATGGCCAATCAC
>DATLIL010000860.1:0-3172 GCA_035539475.1 Polyangiaceae bacterium | reverse complement strand
CCTCAGGGCCGCATCAGGCCGCGTCCGCTTCGAGACTCAGGAAGAGCGACTCGAGCTCCGGTTTCCGCCGGAGGGGAGCGCAGAACCTCGTCGCGAGCTCGAGCAGCTGAACCTCGAGCTCGTCCGCGCGGCGCCCGAGGTCGCCGATCGCCTTCATCTGAGAGCTGCGCTCTGCCTCGAGCAGCTCCTCGTGATTCGCGAGCGCGTTACGCAGCGCCTGGATCTGGAACTCCAGATCGTCGACCTCGCTCTTGCGTGCAGCGACGTTCTGCTCGGCAGCGCGCTGGCGGTGCCTGGCTTCGAGCCAGACGTCGACCATGTCCGCCGCCGTGCGGTAGGACTGCGCGAGCTCGTGGTAGGGCTCGGTCTGCGCCGAGCGACCCTCCCAGCGCATCACCTCCGTTTGGGCCTGGCGAACGGCGGCCTTGATCTGCTCGAGCTCGTTGGTGCCGGCAGAGAGGCCCTGGCTCGCGGCCTTGTGCTCGTCGCGCGCCTTGCTGGCGTCCACGCCCAGGGCGTCGACCGCGTGACCGAAGCGAGCCCTGCCGTCGCGACCGCGCGCCTCGATCGACTCGAGCGCACGCTGCTCCACCACGGCGCGACCGCGGATCTCGCCGATCTGGTGGACCAGATGCTTGACCTCGTTCAGCAGCGCCGCGAGGTCGGCGGGAGGTTCGAAGGGGTAGGCCGCCGTCAGCATCTGATCGAAGACCACGGTGCGCTTGACCCAGCGATCGATAGCCACCGGCGGCAGCGTCTTGGCTGGTCCACGCGAAGACTCGCCCGCCTCGTGGATCTCGGCGGGTACCGGGATGCCCAGCATGCCGGCCAGCGCCAGGAGATCGGCGTGCGCCCGGTGCGCGTCGACGGGGCGGTCCTTGGGATCCTTCTCCATCAGATCCATGACCAGCTGCTCGAGCGCTTCCGGCACGTCCACGCCCCTGGCGCGCAGCGGCGGAGGAGCCTCTTTCAGATGCTTGACGAAGAAGGTGGCGATGTCCGATGCGTCGAAGGGCAGCTGCCCGGAGAGCATCTCGTAGAGAATGACGCCCAGCGCGTAGAGATCCGCGGCCGGTCCCGAGTCGATCGAGGTGATGCGCTCGGGCGCCATGTACTGCGGCGTGCCGAACACCTCGCCCGCGCCGGTCAGTCGCGCGTCCTGCATCGAGCGGGCGATCCCGAAATCGAGCAGCTTCACGTGGTCGCGCCCGTCGTCGTCGCGCGCGAGAAAGATGTTCTCGGGCTTGAGATCGCGGTGGATCACCTCGAGGTCGTGCGCGCGGGCGAGCGCGCGAGCGATCTGGATGGCGATCGGCAGCGCACGCTCGATGTGCAGCGCGCCACGGGCGACGACGTCGGCGAGCGTCTCGCCGTCCAGGAGCTCCATGACCAGGAACAGACTGCCGTCCGGCAGATCACCCTGATCGAAGATCTCGATGATGTTCGGGTGCGCGAGCTTTTGCGCCGCCTTGGCCTCGCGCCGGAAGCGCTCGCGGATGACGGCGTTCTTGGCCAGCTGCGCGTTCATCACCTTGACGGCGCAGGGCCTGTCCACCAGGCGGTGGTGCGCGGCGTAGACCGTGGCCATGCCGCCCTCACCGAGGAGGTTCTCGATCTGGTAGCGGCCGGCGATCGTCGTCCCGATCCGAGGATCCTGGAACGTGGTGAGCGCCGCCCCGCAAACGAAGCAGACGTTACTCTCCTGAGGAAACTTGAGGCGGCAACGCTCACAATACCGCATGAGCGGGCCTATCCTCCCACATCGTTAAGCGGATTCCACTGCCTGCGGTGCAAAAGGCTCGGGCGGGCGTTTTCCATGCGCCTTCTGCTGTGATAGACCGATGGCGGAATGGCCGTGGAGCAGCGCCGCGCGGGCCTGAAGGTCGAAATCCCGAAAGATGAGTCCCCTCGTCTGGGTCGGGTCGGCCTGATCGCGCTCGTCGGGTTTGCCCTCGGCGCCATCTGGCCGAGCCTCGCCAACTTCAAATTGGTGCCGAACGCGCCGAGCCAGCCGGCGGCCGCGCCAGGCCTCGCCGGCGAGCCCGTCGCGGCGTCGGCGATGTCCGCCCTGCCTTCGGCCGCGCCGCCGCCCCCCGAGGCCCCCGCGCCACCGGCAGGGGGAGCGGTCGTCGGCGAGCTCCAGGTCACGAGCTGCCGCGGCGAGGGAGGCCGCAAGGTCGAGACCTGCGACGCCATCGACTTCGATCGCGTGGCACGCCCGCGACTGCAGGCGCTCGCCGGATGCGCCGGAGCGTCGCGCCTGACCGGGATGCTCTCGGTCGGGCTCGAGCTCGATTTCGAGAAGGGCAAGGTCGTGCGTGTGGCGAGCGGCAAGAGCACGACGCTGGGCCAATCAGAGACGGACGCGCTGATCGACTGCGCCAACACCGGGTTCGCCGAGGTGAACCTGGAAGGCATCGCGCACCAGCACGCCCAGTACACGGCCTTCTATCGCGTGGAGTTCACTGCCGCGCCCGAGGCACCCGCCGAAGAAGCGGAGCCTGCCGCCGCTGATCAAGTCAGCGTCACCCCCGCAACGGGCCGGGCCACCGTGAGCTGGGAAGTGGCGCTCGTGCGCTCCGGGCCGTCGCGGGACGGCAAGGTCGTGGCGCGCGTTCTGTCGGGCACCCGCGTGGTGGTGACCGGCAGAAATGGCGATTGGTATCAGATCAAATACGACGCCAAGGGCAATCAAGGCTGGGTCTACCGCACCGCCATCGGGATGTAGTCGCCCGGCGGGCCGGCGATCATGCTAAGGTGTGATGCCCTAGCCCGGCGAAACCGCCGTGAAGCCCGACAAACCCGAAAAGCCCGAAGCCTCCGACAAGCGCGCTGTCGCGCTGATCCACGGCCGCACCGCCGACGGAGAGGGCCTCCGCATCCTTCGCCAGCGCGAGGAGCGACTCGAGCTCGGTGAAGTACGGCCCCTCAAGGAGGGTCGCCCGATCCAGGGCGAGGTCGTGAGTCTCAAGCCGCGCCCCAACTTCCCGCTGCTCTGCGACGTCTCGGTCGAGCTCGAAGGCCGCGAGGCCGCGCGCCCTCAGCGCGAGCCCGCGCGCAAGAGCGGACCCGCCCAGGTCGCCACCGACACCTACCGCGAAAACTGGGAAGCCGTCTTCAGCCGCCCCCGCACGGCGCTGAACTGACCCGCCCACCCTCGTCCGCCGGCCCG
>DATLIL010000859.1:0-1633 GCA_035539475.1 Polyangiaceae bacterium | reverse complement strand
GATCAGGGCCGAGTCGCCGCTGATCTCGCGCGTGGGGCGGGCGTCATCGATGACCGGTGGCCTCAGGCTGAGCCGCTCCGGCTCGATTCGCACCGCGCCGTTGAGCGCTTCCCAGAACGCGTTGGCGTTGGGATAGCGTTCACGCGGATCCACCGACAGCGCCGTGGCCAGCACCGCTTCGACCGCGTCACCCGGATCGAAGCCGTGACTGCGCAGCGTTGGGCGGAGCAGCTTATCGGAGGCGGCCACGAACAGCTGTGCCGCGTCGGTGCCGTCCAGCGCCGGCGTGCCCAGCACGACCTCGATCAAGACGAGCGCCAGCGCGAACACGTCCGTCCACGGGCCGGTGGCGCCGAAGCGTCGGCTGAACTGCTCGGGCGCGCCGTAGCGCGCCGTGAAAGCCTGCACGGTGCCGCCGGTCTCTTCGAAGGCGCGCGTCACGCTCTCGGTCTCGGACAGCACTTTGGCGATGCCGAAGTCCAGCACCTTGATGGTGCGTCGCCCGGCTAGCTCGACCAAGAACAGGTTGGCCGGCTTGATGTCGCGGTGGGCGATGCCCATGCCATGCGCCACGCCGAGCGCCTTGACGGCACCGTCCAAGAGCTCGAGCGCTTCACCCAGCGTGCGCCCGCCCTGGTTCAGCTTGCGTCGCTCCGACAGGTCGCGATCGAGCGGCGTGCCTTCCAGCCATTCCAGTACCAGGTAAGGCGTCCACGTCTTACTGGGCGAGACCACCGCGCCTACGTCCAGTGCTTGCACGACACCCGTCGTCGCGCGCGAGAGCTGGAGGAGCAGCCGCCCCTCTGCGACCAAGCTGTCACGGAAGCGATCACGATCCCCGCCCTGGAGCTCCTTGGGCAGCTTGAGGCACTTGAGCGCGACCTTCTCTTCGAAGCCCAGGTGGTGAGCCTGGTACACGATGCCGAAGCCGCCGTGCCCGACGACCTTGTCGACGCGGTACTTCCCGTCGACCGTCGCGCCGACCCATCCGAATGGGTCTTCCTCGGGCGTGCTCATCACAGCCGAGCAAAACACATTGTGCCGGGTGGGGCCATGACCCGCTGGCGGGGTGCTATGGTGGGCCGGATCCATGGCTACGATCGTGTTCGCCGCCAACCGCTTTGGTGGGGAGAAGCGCGTCGAGGCGCCGGAGGGCGGCGAGCTCGTCGACATCTGTGACCACTACTTCGCCCCCATCCCGTTCTCGTGTCGCTCGGCCAGCTGTGGCACCTGCCAGGTGGACGTGCTCGAAGGAGAAGAGCTGCTCGAGGCGCAGAACGACGCCGAGCGGGACCTCTTGCCGCTGCTCGGCGGCCGGGGCCGGCTCGCCTGTCAGGCGCGGGTGCGGCCCGGGGTCGAGGGCGTGATCAAGCTGCGCAGCGTGCTGGCGCCCTAGTCGCGCCGCTCAGGCCATGCGCAGGTCACAGACCACGCCGTAGTGGTCGGACGCCCAGACCGGCCCGTCGCTGCCAGGCACGCTCTCTTCGAAGGCGCGCCGCACG
The DNA here is from genome assembly GCA_035539475.1 of Polyangiaceae bacterium. Lineage (GTDB taxonomy): Bacteria > Myxococcota_A > Polyangia > Polyangiales > Polyangiaceae > PMG-095. The sequence continues at coordinate 131 of DATLIL010000859.1, read as the reverse complement.
TTGTAGGGCTCGCCGCGCATCTGCTTGTCCGGGCCGCGCACGAAGATGTAGTCGATGCGGCGATTCGGTTCGCCGTTCTTGAGCGCGTAGGCGTTGTCTCGACAGTAGGTGTGGCCGGAGCTTTCTGGCTC
>DATLIL010000858.1:0-5278 GCA_035539475.1 Polyangiaceae bacterium | reverse complement strand
CCCCAGCAAACGACTTCGCCGCTGGCGCGGAGCGCACACGAGTGCTGGCGCCCTACCGAGATTGCGACGGCGTCATCGAGATTGCTGACTTCGACCGGGCTGTGAGAACAGGGCTCGGGTACCGCGTCCGAGCAGTTGCCGTGGTCCGCGATGTCGCCGAGCTGGCCGTGGCGATCGTGGCCCCAGCAAACGACGTTGCCCGTTGCGCGCCGGGCGCAGACGTGGCCGAACCCGGCGTCGATTTCGACAGCGTCCAGCAGGCCCTCGACGCTGACGGCTTGCGCCGAAGCCGCCGGATCGCCGCGGCCGAGCTGGCCGTGCTCGTTGCCTCCCCAGCACCACACGCTGCCGCCTTCGACCAGGGCGCACGAGACCGCGTCGCCCACGGCGACGGCCAGCGCCGGGTGGTCGTTCAACGTGGTGACCGGTGTCGGCACGTAGCGGTCCTGGAGCTCGCCGTCGCCGAGCTCACCGCTCTGACCTCGACCCCAGCAGGCGACCGTCTTCGAAGCGAGCACGGCGCACGAATGCTGCCAGCCGACGTCGAGCGCGATCACGTCCTCGAGCACAGGCATGCCAGAAAAATCGCGCAGCGCGCCTGGCGTCGTCGCGCCGTCGCCGAAGACGCCGAGGCCCTGGTCGTCGTAGCCCGCCATCCAGGCCCGACCCTGATCGTCCACGGCTCCGATGGGCAAGCGCAGCGACGCGGCCCGTACGGCGAAGGAGCCCAGCCGCCGGGCAGTGCCCAGACCGATGTCGGTGCCGTTGGTCATGTCCCAGCCCCAGCACCAGAGCTCGTGAGCGGCGTTCAGTGCGCAGAAGGAGTTCTCCCCGCCCATGACGAAACGCGCGTTCTCGACGCCGGTCACGCTGACCGGCGTGGTGCTGCAGTCGCCCGAACCGGTGCCGCAAAGCGCGTGGTCCAGCACGCCGTCGCCGAGGCGCTGGTTGACGTTGTAGCCCCAGCAGCGCACCGCGCCGGCCGCTGTGAGCGCGCACGTCGCGTAGCTGCCCGCCGCGATCGCACCCACGCAGCTGCCGTCGCCGTCGGGATCGACGACACACGGCTCGCTGCCGGGACTCCCGCCCGCGGCGACCGTCGCGCCTCCGTCGCCCGCAGCGCTCACGACCGGGTCGCCGCCGTCACTGCCGCCGTCGTCGCTGCTGCTCTGCCCTGCGCCTCCGCTGCTCTGCCCTGCGCTCGGCTTGCCGCCGTTGCCCGCAGAAGCGCTCGCAGCGCCTGATGCGCCGCCCGCTTCCACGACCGCGCCCGAGAAGGGCACACCACAGCCGTACGCGAAATACATCGCGCACGCTGCTCCGAGCAGGAGCCGCGGCACAACCTCCATGCGGCGTAGTATCCACCATCTGCGCGGCGGAAGAAACCGCGGAGCGCTACGTCAAATTCCTCACCTCACCAACCGAGGTCCTGCTTCAAGGCTTGTGTGAGGATCGCGGCCATGTACTCGTGCGTCGCCTTGCTCGGGTGCCAGTCGCAGCCGTAGGTGTCGTCGTAGTCGGTCGTGCCGAAATCCATGAACGCGATGTTGTCGCCGCTTCCGGCACGCGACGAGACGATGGCTTCGAGCCGTGGCTTCAGGCGCGGGTACTCGGAGTCGAACAGCGAGGAGCCGACCGCGACGTAGATGCGGGCCGAGGCGTAATGTGAACGAATTTCATCGAGCAGTGCCCCCATGCTGTCCTCGAAGACCACACCGGGGTCGTCCTTGACGAAGTCGTTCGAGCCGAGGTTCACGACCACGGCCTGCGGGATCCAGCTGTCGAAGTCCCAGGTGCTGTCTTCCTCGGTCGGCAGCGCTCGCCCGTAGCGCATGCCCATGTTGTTGCCGGGGTTGCCGCTGTTGTCGCGGTACACACCGATGCCGGACCAGCCGAGCGTGTTCACGTCGGCGCCGAGCGCTCTGCCGGTGATATCGCCGTAGGCGAGGTAGCTGTTCTCCGTGTCGCCTTCGAACGAACACTTCTCGCTCAGGCCCTCGACGCCGTAGCCCACGGCGGTGGAGTCGGCGACGATCTCGATACGACGCTCGGACGGCATGCGCGAGGGCAGCCAGTTGCTCTCCGGCACGGAGAAGCCCAGGAACTGCGTCGGCCCGAAGAAGGCTTCGGTGCGCCGGTAGATCATCACCTCGTGTTCGTCGCCGCTGAGGCCGGAGGCCAGCTGATAGGTGTTCGGACCGGCAGCCACGGCCAGCACGTGATGCGAGCCGTCGACGATGACCTCGAAGAAGTTGTGGCCCCAGTCGTCCAGAGTGACGGAGACCTCGCTGCCCGTGAAGCGGAGCTCGACGGCGGAGCCCGACCAGGCGAACTGGTGCTCGTTGGTGACGCGACCGATGAAACGTGGCCCCGGTGCGCCCGCGGGCGGTATGCCGCTGGTGGTCACGGGCGTTCCTCCCACTGCACCGTTGCCGCCCTGTGGCGGGGTTGGCTCGGGTGTCGTGGGCACGCCGCCGTTGCTGCTGATGCTGCCGCCGTCGTTGCCGATCGTCGTGTCGGTGCCGCCGCTGCTGCTGCCGCTGTTGCCGGCGCTGGCGCCGGTGCTGCCGCCGCCGCTGGGCGGGACGCTACTACCGCCGCCGTAGTACTCGACCGACGTGGACCCCCCTCCGTCGTGACCACTGCACGCGAGTCCCACGAGCAGCGACGAAGCGCAGGAGAAAAGGACGATACGGCTATCCATCGCCCAATAGCCTCGACACGGAATCGCGACCCGCAACCCGTCCAACTTGCCCCGCCCGATCGGCTCGCTGTGCCATGTGGGAAAATCGCTCGCTCCGGCGAGCCGAGGCGCCGCAGCGTGCGCACGGCGCGTGACAACTTGGTTGCCCCGCCCACGCGCCAGGCGTGCTTCGAGTTTCAGGCCCCCGTCGTCGCGACGAGACGGCCTCGAAGCAGGGTGATCAGCGCCGCAAACAGAACGCCGACGGGCATGGTCGTTGCTGCCAAGTGGGTGTCGCCGTGTCGGGTTTGCGGCGGCTCCGGCCCTCGCGGTCGTAGAAAAGGAGACCACGATGCGAAGCTTGCTCAAGCAGATGCTCGCGATCACGGCGGCGGGTTCGCTCGCCCTGCTCGCCGGCTGTGGCAGCGACGAAAAGAAGCCGCCGGCGACGGCTTCGGCCCCCTCTCCCGACGCGTCTGCGCGCGCCGCGGGAGCCCACGCCTCCGGTGAAATGCCGGGCCCCGTCGTCACCACCACGCCGCCCGTGACCGTCCAGGAGGAGGTGCGAACGCGCTGCGACCTTCCCGACCAGCGCGATACGGGGCTGCCCTTCGACTACGACGAGGCGGACCTGAGCCCCAGTGACGAGGAGATGCTGAGCGCTCTGGCGACCTGCCTCGGGCAGGGAGGCCTCGCTGGACAGGGCATCAGGATCGTGGGTCACGCCGACCCGCGCGGCTCCGACCAGTACAACATGGACCTTGGCATGCGCCGGGCCGTCGCCGTGCGCGAATACCTCTTCGAGCGAGGTGTCTCTCCCGGTTCCATCGTCATCAAATCCGAAGGTGAGCGCGATGCGGCCGGGAAGAACGAGGAAGGCTGGGCGGTCGATCGGCGCGTCGAGATCGAAATCGCGACCCCGGAAGGGACGACGACGCCCGAAGAGACCCCCTCTTCTCCGGACAACCCGTACATCGAGTGACTCTCGCGTAACTCAAGCCGGGGTAACCCCGTACGTAGGGGCATGACGTTCTCCTCGTACTGGTCGCCAGGCGCCGTCCTGCTCGCTCTGCTGGCGGGCTGCGCGCGCCGCCCGGCGCCCGATCTGGAAACGAACACAGCAAAGGACACCCATTCGGGCGCCGCGGCGCCCCTACCGAGCACCATGTCAGCACGCATCTACCAGAAACCCTCCGACACCGAACTCCGCAACAAGCTCTCGCCGCTCGAGTACCAGGTCACGCAGAAGGGCGCGACCGAGCCGCCGTTTCAGAACCAGTTCTGGAACAACCACAAAGAGGGGCTCTATGTCGACGCCGCCAGCGGTGAGCCGCTGTTCAGCTCGCGCGACAAGTTCGACTCGGGCACTGGCTGGCCGAGCTTCACCCGCCCGGTCGATCCGGCTCGTGTGGTGGAGCACTCGGACAGAACCCTCGGCATGACACGCACCGAGGTGCGCTCGCGCGACGCTGATTCGCACCTCGGACACGTCTTCGACGACGGTCCGGGCCCCACCGGTCTGCGCTACTGCATCAACTCGGCCTCGCTCCGCTTCGTCCCGGTCGATCGCCTCGCCGCGGAGGGCTACGGCGACTACGCCCCGCTCTTCGGCAAGGGCAAAGCCACCGCAGATCCGAGCCCTGCGGCGTCCTCCAGCGCGGACGCGAACTCCTGCACGACGCCTGCCACCGGTCAGCAACCGGGCTGCACGCCGACGCTCGAGACGGCCATCCTGGCGGGCGGCTGCTTCTGGGGCATGGAGGAGATCATCCGCAAGATCCCCGGCGTGCTCTCGACCGAGGTCGGCTACACCGGTGGCAAGGCGGGGGTCACCTACGAAGACATGCACCACGACCGGACCGGTAACGCCGAGGCGGTGCGTATCACCTTCGATCCGGCCCAGCTCACCTACGCGTCGCTGCTCGAGGACTGGTTTTTCCGCATGCACGATCCCACGACGCCGAATCGCCAGGGCAACGACACCGGTCCGCAATACCGCTCCGTGATCTTCGTCAGCTCGCCGGAGCAACGGGCGATCGCCGAGCAGGTGAAGAAGCGCGTGGACGCCAGCCATGAATGGGACAAGCCGCTGGTGACGGAGATCGTCGAGGCCAAGCCCTTCACGGTCGCCGAGGATTATCACCAGGACTACCTGCAGAAGAACCCGGGCGGCTATACCTGCCATTACCTGAGGAACTTCCCGAAGATCCCCAAGGACAAGGCCAAGTAACTCCGCTAACGTCTCGGCGCGTGCGGAGATCGAAGCTAGCTGCGCTCGGGGTTCTCCCTTTCGGTCTCTTGCTCGCGCCGAGCGCCCACGCCGACGGCGGCTCGATCAGTCCCGGTTTCCTGCTGTCCGGCGTCACGGGCGAACAGTCTTACCTCGGTCTCGGTGGTGAGCTGTCGTTCATGTATTACGCGGGCGACGAGGTCATCACCGAGCAGATCGGGCTCGGCGGCTTTCTGCAAGCTCAGACCTACGACACGAGCTTTGGTCGCTACGCCGCAGGCGTGCAGGCGGGCAGCTGGCTCGGCGGAGAGCTTGGCTGGGCCTACCGCGAAGAGGGGCCGGCGGAGACGGCGGGTCACGGTCTG
>DATLIL010000857.1:0-1569 GCA_035539475.1 Polyangiaceae bacterium | reverse complement strand
CGAAGATGACGACGCTGGACTTTACCGTGAAGTTCAGCGCGGGCATTGACCGGCAGCTCGCAAAGGCGCCGCACCCTGGCTTGCGCTGCGGCGCCTGGAAATACTGGATCATGCACTCGCGGCTCCGCGAGAAGGGCGCGGTCAACTACGGTGGGTTTGCCGCGAGCGGCGCACCGATCCAGACGGTCGGCGGGCGGCACGGGCCGACGCACTACGACTACAGCCAGCTTTTCCAGCCCGTGCGCCGCTTTGCGCGCACCAAGGGCGGGGCGCGTGTGGATCTCCTCGAGCGATACGCAGCGCAGGGCGTCCCGGGTGCGTATCTGGAGAAGTACCGTTGATGCTCGTCCTCGCCGCGGCTCTGGGCGCGGGCGTCGGAGCCGCTCGGCGTTACGCCGATCTCCGACGCCCGCGCTCGCGCCCGATCGGATACAACGTGTGGGCGTTCGAGGGGATCGAGCGGCTCCCCGTGGACACGGTCCTCCGGCCGCTCTCAGCCGGCCTCCTCGAGCTCGGCGTTGACCCCAACGCGGTCCTCGCGGTCCTCAAGCACGAGAGCAATTTCAAGCCCGACGCGGCAAACTGGCAGACGAGCGACGGCAAGCGCCATCTCGTCGCGGCTGGTCTTCTCCAGTGGATCGGGGAAACGGCGCGCCGCTATGGCACGACGATGGAGAAGATCCTCCAAATGAGCAGCGCCGAGCAGGTGCCGCTGATTCTCCGGTACTGGCAGGATATGGCCAAGACCTTCCCGAGCCGGAAGGGGCGTTGGACGCCAGAGCAAGCGCTCCGCGCGACGTTTTACCCGGCGAGCGTCGGGAAGGACGGCGGCTACGTGATCGGCGACAAGAACGCCCAGCCGACGGACGAGTCCGAGGCCGCGAAGAAGAAGGCGCGCAAGAGCCGGCTGATTTACCAGCAGAACGCAGGCCTCGACCGGAACAAGGACGACAAGGTCACCGCGAGCGACGTCGACGAGGACGCGAAGCGCGTCTACCTCGCCGCGAAACAACGCCCTCCGATCCCCATTTGAAAGGAGCTCCCATGCGTCGATGTCACAAGTCCAATGCCACTCAAATGATGTACGGCACGTTCGTCAGTATGCTGGCGATTGCGCCACTGGTTGCGTGTAGCTCCGAGCCCGTGGTCGACGCCGCGAGCGCGAGCGGCGGCTCGACGCCGAGCTGCTGTGTCGAGGGCGTGCACAAGACCGGCGACGCCTGCGGCCCCGACGCGCGGGGCATCTGTCGCGGCGCTCCGCTCGAATGCTACGAGTGGTGCATGGAGGACGCCTCTTGCGCTCCCCGGCGCGTGGAGGGCCCCGAATGCCGCTCGTCGTGCCCCGGCGAGCCCTGCCCCGCCCAATGATCGCTTTACGTAATACGTAACGACTGCTGTCGCCCCGAGGAGCCGCCCCCCATGAAGACCCTCAAAGCTCTCCGCTGCTACCTGCTCGCAAACGCGAGGCGTGCTGACGCCGAAGCTCGGTTGCTGAACGCCGACGCGAGCCGCCAGTACCTCGCCGCGGTGGAGGAGATCGTTACCTTCATGGTGACGCTCTTCGACCGC
>DATLIL010000856.1:0-2911 GCA_035539475.1 Polyangiaceae bacterium | reverse complement strand
CCCTTTTGATCGAGGACCGCGACGATCGGCCGCCACGGATAGTAGAAGGGGGCGACGCCCTCGTTCTCCATCGAGACCCCCACGCGCAGCGGCTCGCCTTCCGCGATGTCGTTGAAGTACGCGCTGGTGACGCGAAGATCGTAGCCCATGCGCCGCACGAGCTTGGCCATCTCCGGATCCGTGGCCTTGTAGATCCCGATGCCGTTCTGATTGATCTGCCAGGTGACGTGGCTGAGCTCTACGGTCGCGAGCGGATCATCGACCAGCTTGCCCGCACCCTTGGCGAGCAGGCGCTGGATCTCGGGGCGCGTTTCGCCACCGATGCTCTGTGAAATCCAGCGGTTCTCGCCGCCGCGATCGAGGGCCTGCTGCAGGAACGACCAGTCCCAACCGCCTACCGACACCGGCAGCGTGTTGCCCTTGCCGTCGCCACGAAAGAACATCGAGTCGTCGTGGAAGCCGATGTTCTTGCTGACGGGATAGCCGTCCGCGAGCCCGAAGTAGCGCACCTCGAGCTTCGTGCGGTCGAAGGCCGCGTCGTAGGCGTCGATGTACTGCTTCAGCGCCGCCGGCTTCGGCATCAGGTTGTCCGCCGGCCAGGTGTGCCACTCGCCCCACAGCCCCACGAGCCCCATGTGGATGAAGCCAATGCGCGGATCGCCGTCGTACTTCGCACCAAAAGCCTTGATGAAGCTCGTCAGCGCGCGGATCGTGCGCGGGTCGTCGTAGTCGGGACTCTCCGTGCCCCAGCGATCGTTCTTGCGCAGCGCAACGCCGCTCTTCACCAGGAAGTCCGGGATACCCGATGGCTTGCTGGGATACTCGACGTAGATGCGCAGGCAGAGCTGTCTGCCCGTCGCCGTGACCTCGTCCAGCACCTTCTCGAGCGGCGCCCAGTCGAAGCGATTGTCCCCGCGCATGATGTCACTCAGCGCGAAGTACGACCACTGCATGCTGTGAGGAAACTTGCCGGCGTAGGTCTTGTCCGGAAAGTAAAACGGGATGAACCCCTTCAGCGGATTGTCGAGCGCACTCGGCGCCGGCGTGAGCGCGTGAGCCTTGAGCCGCGTGTCCACCGCCGGGCCCGCGGCAGGAGCAGGAGGGGGGCCGGCGGGAGCGGCCGCCGCTGTCGCGCCAAAGAGCAGGATGGCGGACACGACCCGGTGGGCAGCGCGCAGCATCCATTGAGCATGACAGGATTTCACTGCTCAGACTTCTTGCGAGTAAGGCGGGATCTCCGGAAACGTAACTCTGCAGGAAATGCGAGTAAGGACCGAGAGTTAGCCAGGGCTAGTGGGTGGGGAACACCCCGGTCGCACGGTGCCTGCCGCTCGCGTCATGCAAGCGACTTCGTGCATCGACTGGGGCTTCGTCTGGTTTGCCAGCCCGGAGCTATTCGATGCCCGCCTCATGCGTACTGGATCGAATTAGCCTCGTTCATCGGACCGCCCGACGTACAGGCGTTCAGCTGCGGCTCGCATCAGGAAACCAAGACCTTGCGGCTGCAACGACCGAGCCCTTGGTAGCCCACTACTGGCGATAGGCAGGACCTTGCGAGGTCACGACGAGGCGCGCCGACTGCTGCAACGGTTTGAACGGCTCTGTTGGGTGGCGCGCTAAAATTTCGCAGCTGGTATCACGAAAATGAAAACTCGAAGGTTCCCGCTGCAACCTCTGCCAGGAAAGATTCGAGCGAAGCCGCTTGAACGAACGTCTCACCCCAATCGGCACATACAACGTTGGCGAGTCGAACTTGCGGAGAAGGCTGGCGCAGGTCAACGACGAGACGCTCACTCGCGCCATCACCCCCAATCACAAACATTCCAGGGCAATCGTCGTCGGAGTAGAACTCAGCGGATTGACGCGCCGGATACAGCCACACATATGCACCGCTGCGCATCCATCCACGGTGGAACCAGTGCGCGCCTTGAAGATAGCTTCGCCAAGTGGTGGGGATTGATCGTCTCAGTCGAGTCTCGGCTGCCGCCAGCTCGACCTCAGGAAGGCCACCGCGATGCTGCGCGTGCTCGCTGATTGCGTGCTGCAATGACGCGACAAGCCTGTCCCGCGATTCAGGTGGAACGTTCCCGCCCTGGTGGCGCTGGGCAAACTCGGTTGCAACGACGAGCTTAATGACATGGCCAACCCCCTGCGTCCGCGCCAACTCATGGGCTGCTGCGGTGGCCTCGTCCAGCGAATCAGTCGTGCGGAGGTCTTCGTCTGCAGGCCAACCGCGCCAGCGCATGCTCGCGATCTTCGCGAACTGGTCACCGGTCGTCGCGCACCAAAGAAAGGAGGGGTCGGGCAAAGAGGGCATGTCAACCTACCAACTCGCTTGGTCCGCCCAACGTACATTGCGCTGACGACCGCGTCGATACGGCACCCTGTCCAAGGCTCGCGAAGAATCGGCAGGCGCCGGTCACTTCGTGCTTGACGCGCTTTCTGAGTACTCATCGCCGATTGTCGACGCTCGCTATGTTTGTCGCTGTTCGCGAGCAGCAGCCGACCCTTCGCCGCGCGTTGACCCATTCCGCCGATTTCAACGCCGTCCCGGCGTGTGATCGCGTGCGAGGGCGCCGATACGGAGCTTCGAAAACCGGGGTGTAGGGTGCCTGTCATGCAAACGAGCACGAATCTCACCGTTTCGTTCTTTGCAACGCAGTCACCCGCTGGGCTCTCCGACGCTGACCTCCTTGCCGCCACGCGCAGCGTCGTCGGACGTTCGAACCAGCTCCTCGCCGCCCTGCTCGTCCACCTCGGGGAGGTCGAAGCGCGCGGCCTCCACCGCAGTTGCGCCTGTTCCAGTCTCTACACCTACTGCATCTACCAGCTACGCTTCTCCGAAGACGAGGCGTTTCGTCGGGTGTCCGCCGCTCGCCTCGTGCGTCGCTTTCCGGCGCTGCTCGAGGCC
>DATLIL010000855.1:0-4976 GCA_035539475.1 Polyangiaceae bacterium | reverse complement strand
GCACCTGACCGAGGAAGGCCTGAAGCGGCTCGAAGCCCGAGGTGTCGAGATCGCCAAGCTCGAGCTCGAGGTCGGGCTCGGAACGTTCTTGCCGGTGCAGGTCGACGACCTGGACCAGCATCCGATGCACTCCGAGCGCATCGACGTGAGCCCGCCGCTGGCGCGGAGCATCGCCGACAAGCGCCGCGCGGGCGCTCCGATCGTCGCCGTCGGCACCACCGTCGTTCGTGCCCTGGAGAGCGCGGCGGACCCGGAGCAGCCCGGGCACGTTCGGCCACGCTCCGGCGAGACCCGGCTCTTGATCCAGCCCGGCTACGAGTTCCGCGTCGTCGACGCCATGCTCACGAACTTCCACCAACCGAAGAGCACACTTTTGGCACTGGTCTCGGCCTTCGCCGGGCTCGACGCGATCCGCGCCGCCTATCGCGAAGCGGTGCGAGCGCGCTACCGCTTCCTGTCGTACGGTGACGCGATGTGGCTAGCGAGGCGCGCGCAATGACCTTCTTCGAACGAGTGGCCCAGAGTGGCAAGGCTCGCGCGGGTGTGATTCACACGGCGCACGGCAGCGTTCCCACGCCGCTGTTCATGCCGGTGGGCACGCAGGCCGCGGTCAAGGGTCTGTCGGCCGAAGACGTGTCGCAGACCGGCGCGCGCATGGTGATCATGAACACCTACCACCTGTGGCTCCGACCTGGGCCCGAGGTGGTGGCGGCTCACGGTGGTCTGCACGGCTTTTCGCGTTACCCGCACGCCATCAGTACGGACAGCGGCGGCTTTCAGGCGTTCTCGCTGGCCGAGCGCGTCAAGCTGAGTGAGAACGGCTTCGAGTTCTCCTCGCACCTCGACGGCAAGCGGATGCTGCTCTCGCCGGAGGAGGCCATGCGCATCCAGGGGCTGCTCGGCTCCGACATCGCCATGCAGCTCGATGTCTGTCCGCCGGCGGGCGCGAGCCGCGTCGAGCTCGCCGAGGCCGTGGCTCGCACGACACGCTGGGCGGAGCGCTGCCTCGCCGCCAAGGTCGCCGGTCAGGCCCTGTTCGGCATCGTCCAGGGCGGTCTCGACGTGGAGCTCAGGCTAGAGCACGTCGAGGCGCTCGCGCGTTTTCCCTTCGAGGGCATCGCGATGGGTGGCTTCAGCGTGGGTGAGGCCAACGATGCGATGCACGCTGCACTGGCGCAGGTGGCCCCGCGCCTGCCCGAAGAGCGGCCGCGTTACCTGATGGGCGTGGGCACGCCGCAGGACCTGCTGCTCGCCATCGGCGCCGGCGTGGACATGTTCGACTGTGTGATGCCGACGCGCAACGCGCGCAACGGTCAGGCGTTCGTCGCGTCGGGCAAGGTCGTGATCAAGAATGCGCGCTACCGTGACGCCGACGAGCCGCTCGAAGAAGGCTGCCCGTGTCCGGCCTGCAGCGGCGGCTACGGTCGAGCCTACATCAGGCACCTCTACCTCGCGGGTGAGATGCTCGCGGGCCGCCTGCTGACCCTGCACAACCTCACCTACTATGCGCGCCTGGTGGCCGAGGCTCGCCGCGCGGTTCTGGCGGGGAACTATCCGGACTGGGCAGCCGCGCGGCTGGCCGCAATGAGCACCGAGGCCGACGTGGAGGCCGGTTCCACGGCCAGTTGAGGCCCTTTCAAGATTGTCGCCGGCTCGTACCTGATTTCGTGGATAATCGAGGGGGAGGATGACGGAGAAGAAGCAGATCGGCAAAATCCTGCTCCGCCAGCGCGCGCTCAGCCCGGATCAGCTCGAGCGCGCCCTCGCGGAACGCAAGGGTGGGAGGCTGGCGTCGCGCCTGGCCGCGGATGGCACGATCACGGACGTGTCCGCGCTGAAGGCGCTGAGCGAGCAGCACGGCATCCCGGGCATCGATCTCAACCAGGTCTGCCTCCGACTAGAGAACCTCGACCTCCTGCCGCGCGAGATCGCAGAGAAGCATCTGATCCTGCCGGTGCTCGTGCGTGACGACCGCATCTTCATCGCGATGGCGAACCCGCGCGAGACCAAGGTGGTCGACGAGATCGAGTTCGTCACCGGCAAGAAGGTCTATCCCTACGTCGCGCTCGAGGGCGCGCTCGAGCGGGTGATCCAGGAGGCCTACGTCCGCAAGACGCGCGGCGAGGAGTTCTACGTCGGGCCGACCTGCCCGCCCGAAGTGCTGAAGAAGCTCGGGCTCGATTCGTCGGGACGCAGTGAGCCCGAGTCGCTGCCGCCTCAGCCCGATTTCGGCACTGGCTTCACGTCGAGCCGGCCGCTCGAGGCGCCAGGCGTGGTGGTCGACGACGACGTCGGGCGCGTCTCGCGCGCCGACGAGATCGCGGAAGAAGATTTTGGCAACGTCGGTGAGGCGAGCGTGGTCACGGCGCTGCCCGAAGATGCTCCGGTGTCGCTCCTGCCCGAGCCGCCGCCGGGCGCCAAGTCGGTGCTCGTGGTCGACGACGAGGCCGATATTCGCCGCATGCTCGCCAGGCTCCTGGCCAAGCGTGGCTACCGCGTGCTCGAGGCCGATCGCGGCCTGCTCGCGCTCAGGCTGGTGAAAGAGCACACGCCCGATCTGATCGTGCTCGACGCCATGTTGCCCGAGGTGCACGGCTTCGAGATCGCTCGCCGGATCAAGGGCAGCCAGCGCTACGGTCACGTGCCGATCATCATGGTCAGCGCCGTGTATCGCGGCTGGCGCTACGCCGAAGACCTGAAGCAGAACTTCGGCGTCGACGAGTTCATCGAGAAGCCTTTTCGCATCGGCGATGTCGTCGCGAAGGTCGAGGAATGCCTGGCGCGAAAAGAGACAGCCAAGGCAAAGGCTCCCGCTGCGCCGGGCGCTGGCGCTGCGACCGACGGCGACGGCGAGACGAACGGCCTGTCCACTGAAGCGGAGCGCGCGCTGGCCGAGGGCGTGGCGGCCTACCAGGCTGGGCGCATCGACGAAGCGGTCGCACACCTGCGTCGTGGTATCGGCATCGATCCGCTGGCATTCCGCCTCCACTTTCACCTCGGATTACTGTTCGGGCGAAAAGGGGAGGTGTTCGACGCCATCAGCGAGCTCGAGACCGCCGTCTCGCTGAACGGCTCGCATTTCGCCGCCACCAAGAACCTCGCCATCCTCTACCAGAAGGCTGGTTTCCGTCACAAAGCCGTCGAAATGTGGGAGCGCGCACACTCGCTTGCTCCCGACGATGCGACGCGGCTATCCATCAAAGAGCACTTGCTCAGGCTGCTGTGACGAGCAGCCCACCGCTACATGAAGTTCCTCTGCCCGAGCTGTAAGGCGAAGTACCACGTCGCCGACGAGAAGATCGCGGGCCGCTCTCTGCGCATGAAGTGCCGCAAATGCGAGTTCCTGATCTCGCTCAGCGACGCGCCGCCGGCACCCCCGACGCTGGCGCCCTCCGACGGTGAGCTCGTGCTACCGAAGTTGCCCCGACCGCCAGCCCTGCCCGATCTCGGCACCTCGCCACCATGGGCGGCGTCGCAGTCCGTGGCGCGAGCAGCGGCGCCGTCTCCGGTGGGTGGGTTCGTGACTGCGCGCTCGCATGGCGCGGCAGCCATCGCGATGGTCGCGCCCGCCGCGCTGGCAGACGAAGCTCTCGCCGTCGACGAAGCTCTGCAAGCGACGCCCGAAGAGTGGTTCGTCGAGATCAAGGGAGCCCCGAGCGGGCCGCTGCCGTTGAGCGAGCTGCGCCAGAAGGCGGGTAGCGGTGAGGTCACGCTGCGGAGTCTGGTTTGGCGTGATGGGGACGAGGCCTGGAGGCCGCTCTCCTCCGTTCCGGAGCTCGTCGCGATCGTGGAGGAACAGCTTTCCAGCGTGCACGCAGCGGTTGCGCCTCCGCCGCTGCCGGCCAGTCCCAAGAGCAGCGAGCGTCCGCGACCGCACGTCGATCACGCCGCCGAGGATCTGGCTGCTGCGGGGCTCTCTCAGCGGCGCCTGCCGCTCGCCGCCTACCTCGCCGTGGCCGTCGCCATGATGCTCGGGCTGACCATTGGTTTCGTCCTGTTCGACAAGGGCGAGCAGCCCACGCGCGTCGTTCAGGCCAGCACGCCGGCGCCCGAGGGCACGCCGGGAGCGAGCGCTGCCGCCGCTGGAGCGGAGTTCGCTCCGCCCCCGCCAGCCGTCGAGACGGCCTCGGCCTCGACGCCACCGCAGAGCCAGCAGGTCGCGCGCGCGACGCCGAGGCCTTCCGGCAAGCCAGCCACCGAAGCGGTGAAGGACCTGAGCGCTCTGAGCGCCGGGCAGGCTGGGCCATCCAACGAAGCTCCGGCTGGAGCTGCTGGTCCGCTCGACAGCGCCACCATCGAAAGCACCGTGGCTCGCTACAAGGCGAGCGTGAAGCGCAGCTGCTGGCAGCCGGCGCTCGAGGCCCGCGCCGACAATGCTCCGACCAGCGCGCGCGTGAACGTGACCATCACCGTAGCGCCTTCGGGCAACGTGCAGAACGTCACCACCAGCGGCGATCCCAAGGGCTACCCCGGCCTCACCAGCTGCATCGCTGGACGCGTCCGCGGCTGGCAGTTCCCGCCCTCCGGCAGCTCGACGACGGTCAACGTGCCCTTCGTGTTTGCAGGTCAGTAGAGAGCCGGGCGGAACGCCAACCCACAAAAAAAACCGCCCGGTTTGCACCGGGCGGGTTTGTCGCAGAGCTCGTAAGCCGGGTTCTGTTGCGGCTCTCGGTCACCCTCGAGCCGCCGGCAATCATTCATCTGGGGCACGCGTTACCGCGTGCCTCGAGCGACCTACCCAGGAGCTCGAGCGGGCAGCCCTCAAGCGCTCCTCTACGTGGCCTTGCTCCGGATGGGGTTTGCCGTGCCGCGGACGTTACCGCCCGCGCGGTGGGCTCTTACCCCACCGTTTCACCCTTACCCGAGGCGCGTTAACGACTCGGGCGGTTTCGCGTTTTCTGTGGCACTTTCCTCGAGGTTTCCCTCACCGGGCGTTACCCGGCATCCTGCCCTGCGGAGCCCGGACTTTCCTCCCG
>DATLIL010000854.1:0-2305 GCA_035539475.1 Polyangiaceae bacterium | reverse complement strand
CCGTGACGCTGCTCGCGCCACCGCTGCCCGAGTCCGTTTACGCTCCCCTGCGCGCCCGCCTCGAGAAAGAGGCCGAGAGCCTCGCCCGACGATACGAGATCCAGGTCGAGCCGGTATTCGTTCACGGGATCCCCCACGAGGTCCTGACGGAGCTCGCACGCGGGACCGCGGCCAGACTGATCGTCGTGGCGGCGTTGGGCACGAAGCACTACCCGCACTGGCTCGTCGGCAGCGTTGCCGAGCGGGTCGTGCAGACTTCCCCAGTCCCCGTGCTCGTGGTCCGTGAGGCGGAGAGCGTGGAGGCCTGGGCAGAGGGCGAACGGGCGCTCAGGGTGACCGTGGGCGTCGACCTCGGACCAACGTCCAAGGCGGCGCTACGCTGGATCGAACAGCTCCGCTGGGTCCTGCCCTGTGACGTCCGGGTGCTGCAGATCGCCTGGCCGCTCGAGGAACACGGCCGGCTGGACGTCAGTGGACTCACGCCTCTCGGGACGCTGGCCTCAGAAGTTCAAGCGTTGCTCGAACGCGATCTGCGCGTCTGGGCTGGCTCCATCCAGGGCGAGGGCGAGGTCACCTTCGTCGTCCGCGGCGGCTGGGGACGCGTCGACACCGATCTGACCTCGGCCGCGGCGGAGGCGCACAGCGATCTGCTGGTCGTCGGAACACACCAGCACGCGCGCACTGCCAGAGTCTGGCAAGGGTCGGTCTCACGCGGCGCGATCCACTACGCCTCCTCGAACGTCGTCAGCGTCCCGGTCTCGGCCCTGCCGCCAGAGAAGGCCAAGATCCGACAGTTTCGCAGCGTCCTGATTCCGACGGACTTTTCGGCGCTCGCCGATCAGGCGATCCCGGCGGGCTACGGTCTATTGCCCGCCGGCGGCGTCGTCCATCTCCTGCACGTGGCGCCTGCCGAGAATCGCGCCGAATTTCCTGGCCTGACGGCGCAGCTGCAGGCGACGGTTCCGGAGGACGCAGCGGCGCGAGGCATCGTCACCCAAGTCCACGTGATCGAGGGCGACGAGCCATCGCTCGGCATCTGGCACGCTGCCGGCCGACTTGGCGTCGACGCAGTCTGCATGGCGACCCACGGAGGGTCTGGTCTTTCACGCACGCTACTGGGGAGCCAGGCGCTGGCGGTCGTCCGGCGAGTACGCCAGCCAGTGGTTCTGGTGAAGAGCACACCATGAAGCGGCGCAGCGGTCCTAAGGTGCGCCGCAGGCGAGCCACTCGCCGAGCTGACGGCGCTCCGCCTCCGCCACGGAGCCCTCTTCGGGCATGTACGTGTTGACCGCGTCCGGGCCCGCCGCCGCGGCTCGATCAATCTCACTCGCTTCGGCGCGGATGGCCTCGACGCTGATCAAACTCGGGGATTCCTTGCCGCTGTGGCAACTCAGACAGTGCGAGCTGAAGAACTGTTGCCCGAAGTTCTCATAGGTGAGCGTGGAGTCCGTGGGGCAGGTGCTGCCCGTGGGGTCTCCGAGACCTTCACCACCGCAAGAAAGAGCCAGCGCTGAAAGCCCCAGCGCGACGAGCACACGAAACGGATGTCTTGAGCTGGCAACCATTTGTCGTCGTGAAACCATGGTGCCGATGGGTGCCGGCAGCCAGGGTGGATCAGGCAAAAAATCGTTGCTGTCGTCCAGTCGCGAAAAGTCCCCCTCAGGGCAGGAGAATGCGGCCGGGCGCGTCGTTCTTACCAGCTTCGGTATGGCAGCCGTTGCAGTCGCCGTCACTCTGGGGGCCCAGCATCACGCGCTCGCGGCCGTCGTACTCGACCTTCGCCGTGTAGGGGAAGGCGAAGCGCTCGGCTTCGATGAAGAAATTGCCCGCGGCGTTGGGCGTGAGGCGATGCTCGTTACCGCCGGCGTCGGTGACGACTACGCGCACACCGTCAGCGCTCGTTTGGCTGGCGCCGTTGCAGTCGTCCGGCTCGTGCGGCGTCGGGTAAAGAGTTCCAGCGATGGCGAGCCTCGGGCCCTCGTCTTCGCGCTCGTGGCAGCTGATACAAGCCCTACCCGGGTACATTGCCGGTGACTCCTCGTCGCCACCCGCCCAGTGCCGATCACTCGTGCACACGACGGGAGTGTCGTACGGATTGGCGGCCGGCGCGCTGGTCGATCCGCAGCTGCCCGCCGGCATACCGGCGTTCACCCAGGATTCGAAGGCCGCGAGCTCTGCCGCGCTCAATGGAGCGATCGGCGCGGGTGGCATGTGCTGGGTTCCGGTGGCCCGGATACGCGCGAGCGCTTCCTCGCCCACGGAGCGCGTCGGCGTCGTCGTGCTCGGGCCCACGAGGTCGGTCGCG
>DATLIL010000853.1:0-3188 GCA_035539475.1 Polyangiaceae bacterium | reverse complement strand
GCCACGAGCTCCGCGTGCAGCCCGGAAAGCAACGCCGTGACCATCGGTGAGAGCATGCGGAGCTCCACCGCCTTCAAGATCTCGTTGAACAGAATGTGCTGCTGGTGCAAGACCGAATCGGCGCTGACCAGGATCGGCACGTTGCGCTTCTCGAGGTCGCCGTACGCTTGGTCGAAGCGAGCTCCAGCGCCGGGCACGATCACCATGCCGCCCTCGAGCAGCCGCTCGAGCTCGGGAGAGCCTGCCTTCAGCATCCCCTGGGCGACGACGTCGCGCTCGAGGTTCACCACCGCCTCCTTCGCGACTGGCAGCGCGTAGCCCTGCCTCTTGGGCTTCACCTTCACCGTCCCGCTGTCGACCTTGGGCACTGCGCGGCGGTCGAACGAGAGCGCGCTCGGATCGAGCTCCACCGGACCGGGAAACGAGGCGCTGGGAGCCGCGGGCGCGCTGGGCTCCTCTTTCGGGATTTCAGCGGATTTTCCCGCCCCGCCGCAGGCGGTCAGCGCCAGCCAACACGCGAAGTGCCCAAACCTCACAGGGTCGTCATACGCGGCCCTCGCGCAAGGCTTCCCCGTCCGCTCAGACTCGTCGTCGTCGCCGACCGAAGCCGACTGCTAGAGCCAGCAGTGCTGCCCAGCCTGCCGCGGGAGACGACTCGCCGGGAGCGCGGCAACCGCAACCACCGGCGCTGGAGGGAGCCGCGCCCGCTGCGGCTGCTGGAGGCGTCGTCGAGGCGCCGCCCGTTGTCGGAGCAGCGCCGCCCGCGCCGCCGCCCACGGCGACGCCACCAGTGCCCGCGGTCGTCGTTGGAACACCGCCTGCGCCCGCCGCGACGACGTTACCGCCTGCGCCGCCGCTGGCGGAAGCTCCGCCGCTGCCACCAGTGCCGCCGCTACCGCCGGGGATCTCGTACGGATCCGAACCCTCCTCGCGGATGCGGATCAGGCTGACGCCGGGCTGCAGCTGGTCGAAGTTCAGCGTGATGCTGCCGCCGGTGAGCGGCATGGGCGTGAGCGCCTGGATGGGAGTGAGCGCACCGGCAGCCTTCATCTGGAGCCAGAGCTCCTCGCTCGGCGAGGTGGGTCGGCCAGCGGCGTCCCAGACGCGAAACGCGTTGTTGTTGTCGTGATCGACGCCGAGGCGCTCGACCTCGACGTTGGCCGTGGTGAACGGCAGATTGTTGAGCTGGAGCGTGACCGTGTCGGTAACGGCGTCGGCGTACTGGCCGTCACCGTGGTTGTGGTCGTAGACGAAGACGGTGACGCCCTTGCCGTTCGTGCTCAGCGTGGCGAAGCCGTTCAGACCGGTCTCGGCGCTCGTGCCGCCGCTGAAGGCGATGCGGCGGTCGTGCATCAGGGCCAGCATCTGGAAGGCGAGGTACGACGGCTTGCGCACGTCGTGCTTGCGCATGATCAAGCCCATCACGTCGAAGGCCGGGCCCTGGCGCGAGTCCCACTCCTCCCAGATGTCGGAGATGACCCAGAACGCCGCGCGGTCGGGGGGCGGCACGCCGTCGCGCTGATCCTCGAACATGCCGTGCACGGCCTTGGCCACGAACGAGGCGCCCATCTCGTGGCTGAAGCTGTCTCCACCCGTGAAGCTCGAATTCCACTCGGTGAGGAAGTTTTTCACGTTCAGCGCGGGGTACTGCGCCTTCTTCTGATTGATGATGTTCGTGACCTCGACGTTGCCGTCGCCGATGTTGAGCGGGCGCGCGTCGGCCGGGTACGGGTACTTGTGCCAGGAGATGAAGTCGAGCTTCACGCCGTTGGTCATACAGTGGTCGATCAGCGCGCCGATCCAGCCGCTGCCGATGATGGCGACCGACGGTCCGCCCACCTTCAGGTTGGGGCTCGCCTGCATCAGGCCGGCCACGGCGCGGTCGTACATCTCGAGATACTCGGCCTGCGTCCCGCTGAAGAAGTCGGCCAGGTCGGGCTCGTTCCACACTTCGAAGTACCAGGACTCGACCTCGGCCTGGCCGTAGCGCTCGATCGAGTGCTGGGCCAGGTTGTAGATCAGCGCCTGCCAGCGATCGTAGTCCTTGGGCGGCGAGATATTGCCGGGCTTGTTGTTGTACCAGCCGAACGTCTCGCTGCCCGAGGCCAGCGCGCTCGGCATGAAGCTCAGCTCGACCAGTGGCTTCATCCCCTGCGACAGGATGTAGTCCATGATCTGGTCGTAATTCGTCCAGTTGTACGCTGGCTGACCGCCGACCTCGCTGTAGATGCCGACGTCGTCGTTCAAGATGCCGTGCCCGCGCACCGTCTTCATGCCGAGCTCGGTCGCCGCCATGGTGTAGGCGCTCTGCGCGTTGGCGCCCTCCGCCGAGCCGAGCACGGTGTAGAGGTGGTCGGCGCCGACGCTCTCTTGCCAGAAGCGGTTGAGCGGTCCGAGCTCCGACGAGGCGTCGACGGTCAATGTGTACGGCGCCGCAGACGCTGTTCGGGCGCTCAGACCGAGAGCGCTCAGCAGACCTACGGCGACAGCCCAGTGGTTCAGGCAGTTCGGCACTGCCGCCCCCTCAGCAAAGACGATGCCATCGATAAACCGGCTATTTCTTCAGGCAAAGACGCGAGCTAGCGCAAGAGTTGTCGCCCTGATGCGCAAGGTTTGTCGATCGCTCACTCCGTCGATTTGCCGCGCAAGTCGCTGGTGCCGAGCACCGCGTCGCTGTTCTCCAGGTCGTTGCGCACGTCGTTCTGATCGCCCGCATTGCCCGGTGAGAACGTTGCGCTGCTGAGCGCGTAGAGGCGGAACTCGTAGACGTGCTGAAGCGCGCCCGGGCCCTGGTAGCCGCCGTCGTTGTCGCTGAAGCTGACCTGCTGGGCTCCGGCTGGAGTCGCCGGGTTCGTCTCACGCGGGAGGTCATGCGGCAACTGCAGCGTGGTGGCCGGGATGTTCCAGATGGCCCAGTGCGTGAAGCCGTTCGAGTAGTCGTGCAGCACGATGGCGTAGCTCATCGTGCCCTCGGGCCCCGGGCCCCAGTTGAGCTCGGGCGAGATGTTGCCGCCGTTCTGCCCGTCGACCTGGAACGTGTCGAGGATCTGTTCGAGCGGGAACACCTCGCACGGTCCGAGGTTCCCGACCGCGCAGTCGTCGTTGTGCTCGAACGCCGGCGAGGTGAGCACGAACGGCGCTGGTGGATCACCGCCGCCGCTGCCGCCGCCGCCGGCCGTTCCCCCGGT
>DATLIL010000852.1:0-4073 GCA_035539475.1 Polyangiaceae bacterium | reverse complement strand
CTCCCTTTCCGACCCCGGCTCCCGCCCGCAGCGGCGCCCCGTCATGCTCCGGAGCCCGTCGCGCTCGCTCCGCTCTGGACCTTCCATGCCGGCGCGCCGCTGCGGGCGGGAGCCGGGGTCGGAAAGGGAGGCATCGGTGTTGGCAGTGGAGACGGCTATGTGCACGCGCTGCGCGCCGACGGGGCCTACCGCTGGAGCTTCACCGTCAAGGGAGCCGTGGTCGCGACGCCGCTCGTCGATGCGCGCGGCGCGGTGTACGTCGCCACCAGCTCGCGCAAGCTGCACGCGCTGACGCCCGCAGGAACCCTGGGCTGGAGCGTCACGCTCGCCGGTGTCGCCATCGACGCGCTGCGCTGGAGCAAGGACGGCGAGATGCTCATCGCCACGCGCGAGGGCATCGCTTACGCCATCACCACCAGCGGCGTCGTGAAGGCCGCGGCGGCGCTGAAGGAGCCGCTCACCACGCCGCCGCTGCCGCTGCCTTCGGGGCGCTGGCTGGTCGGCGGGGAGCGTGGCCATGTGTTCTCGTTCGACGGCTGGCGGGTGAGCCAGGAGCGGCCCGTGACCTCGCCGGTGCTGGCGCTCGCGCCCCGCGCCGAAGGCTACGCCGGACTGAGCGCGGCCGGCCTTTTCTGGCCCGGACAGAGCCCCGAGCAGCGAGCCCGACAGCTCGGTTGTGGGCCCGAGCGGGTGCTCGTGGCGGGCGAAGACGGGGCCATTGGCTGGCTCGACGGCAACGCTGTCGGCTGGGTCGGCACCGTGGGAGAGCTCAGCGCGGCACCCGCGTGCAGCCGCGACGGCCGCGCGCTGCTGCCGCTGGCGAGCGGAGCACTGGTGGTGCTGGCGGGCGCCGAGCAACGACGTTACTCGCTGGGCTCCGCCGCGCTGTTCACGCCGACGATCGACGAGGCGCGCGGACAGGTCGTGGTGAGCTCCGCGGACGGCCGCAGCAGGTCGCTGCCGCTGGGGGCTCTGTAGTGGACCTGCGCCGCAAGCTCGAGCGCTTGAATGCGGCAGGTTTGTCGCCGCCCAGCGAGGACCCCGACAAGAGCGCGCTGCTCGCCGGCCTGCGCCGCAAGATGGCCGAGATCCTGGCCAAGGCGCCGCCTCCCGTTCCACGGGCCGACCCCGCCCAGACCAGCCTGCCCTTCGTGGAGGAAGAGACCGCCGCCGGACTGCTCTGTCGCCGCCACCTGGTGCTGCCTCCCTCCCACCACGTCGGGCGTATGCCCGTCGACGCGGCGCGCGCCGCCAGCCCCGACCTGCTCGCTCTCCTGGCGCTCGATCCGACCCTTTCGGGCTGTCGCTTCGACCGCGCGCTCTTCCTCGACACCGAGACCTCCGGGCTTGGCGGAGGGGCGGGGGTCGTCGCTTTTCTCGTTGGCGTGGCCTGGTTCGACGCCGAGCAGCGCCTCAACGTCGAGCAGGTGCTCCTGCGCCAGATGAGTGAGGAACGCGCGCTGCTCGCCTGGTTGCGCCAGCGTGTCGAGGCGGCCGAGCTCTACGTCACCTACAACGGCAAGTCGTTCGATCTGCCGCTGCTCGCCACGCGCTACGTGATGAACCGCGAGCCGGCGTTGCCCCCCCGCAAGCACCTCGATCTCGTTCACGTCGCCCGGCGCCTGCATCGCAATCGCCTGGGCGGCTGCCGGCTCGTGATGCTGGAGAGCGACGTGCTCGGCTTCGAGCGCGGCCCCGACGTCGACGGCGGGGAAATTCCCGCGCGTTACGCCCATTTCTTGCGTACGGGCGACGAAGAGGCCCTGCGCATGGTGGTCGAGCACAACGCCTGGGACGTCGCCAGCATGGCCGCCCTGGTCGGTCTCTACGGCGAGCCGCTCGAGCTCTTGCCGGCTCAGGACCTGGCCTGTCTCGCGCGTACCCTCAAGCGAGGTAAGGCCTTCGAGCTGGCGCACGAGGTCGCCGAGCAGGCCGTGCAGCGCGGCGCCGGCCTCGACGGCGTGAGAGTGCGCGGTGAGATCGCCAAGGCCCGAGGCGATCGCGATGCGGCCCTGCTGGACTTCGAGCATCTATCGCGCGAGGTCGACGACCCGGCGGTTCGGCTCGAGCTCGCCAAGCTCTACGAGCACCACGTCAAGGCGCCGGACAAGGCCCTGGAGCAGGTGCTCGCCGGCACGGGTGAAGACGAGCCCGCCCTGGTCCGCCGCCGCTCCCGGCTGGAGAAAAAGGCCAGCCGGGGGTCGAGCTAGACCTGTGGTACACCACACGGCTCGAAAATGGCTTACGACCACCGCACCATCGAGCCGCGCTGGCAGCAATTCTGGGAGGAAAACCGCACCTTCGAGGCGGTCCGTCGCCCCGGTCGCCCCAAGATCTACGCGCTCGACATGTTCCCGTATCCCTCGGGCTCGGGCCTCCACGTGGGGCACCCCGAGGGCTACACGGCAACGGACATCGTCGTTCGCTACAAGCGCATGCTCGGTTACGACGTGCTGCACCCCATGGGCTGGGACGCCTTCGGTCTGCCGGCGGAGCAGCACGCGATCAACACGGGCACGCACCCCCGACGGACGACGTCGCAGAACATCGCGACCTTTCGCCGCCAGCTGAAGTCGCTCGGCTTCGCCTACGACTGGTCACGCGAGGTCGATACCACCGACCCCAACTACTTCCGCTGGACGCAGTGGATCTTCCTCCAGCTCTTCCGTCGAGGCCTGGCGTTTCAGGCTGAAATCCCGGTCAATTGGTGTCCGGAGCTCGGCACGGTGCTGGCCAACGAAGAGGTGGTCGACGGTAGGAGCGAGCGCGGCAACTTCCCGGTCGTGCGGCAGCCGCTCAGGCAGTGGCAGCTGCGCATCACCGCCTACGCCGACCGTCTGGCGAGTGAGTTCGACGCGCTGGATTGGCCTGAAACCAGGCAAAAACAGCGCGATTGGATCGGCAAGAGCGAGGGCGCCGAAGTTGACTTCCCGCTGCTGGGGCGCAGTGAAAAGCTGCGCGTCTTCACCACGCGCCCGGACACGCTCTACGGCGCGACGTACATGGTGATCGCTCCCGATCACCCGCTGACACTCGCCATCACGGCGCCCGAGCGCCACGCCGAGGTCGAAGCTTACGTGCAGGCGGCAGCGCGCAAGAGCGACATGGAGCGCACGGCGCTGAACAAGGAAAAGACCGGCGTCGCCATCGGCGCTTTCGCGGAAAATCCGCTGAATGGCGCGAAAATACCGATCTACACCGCGGACTACGTGCTCGGCGCCTACGGCACCGGCGCGATCATGGCGGTCCCTGGACACGACGAGCGCGACTTCGAGTTCGCCACGCGCTTCGGCCTGCCCATCGTCGAGGTGGTGAGCCCCGACGGCAAGCTGCACGGCACGCTCAAAGAAGCCTTCAGCGCCGACGGCATTGCCGTGCAGAGCGGGCCTTTCGACGGCCAGCCCACGCCCGAGATGAAGCAAAACATCCTCAAGTACCTCGAGGAGAAGGGCATCGGTCAGCGCCGCGTCAACTACAAGCTGCGCGACTGGGTGTTCTCCCGCCAGCGCTACTGGGGTGAGCCGATCCCGATCTACTTCCCGGTCAAGACCGCGGGCGATCCACGCAAGGGCGACGCGCACCAGATCGACTACTCGAAGCCGATCGCGGTCGAAGAGAGCGAGCTGCCGTTGCTCCTGCCCGAGCTCGAGGACTACCGCCCCGGCGACCCCCAGGGCCCTCTGGTTCGGGCGCTGGATTGGCGGTTTTTCCAGCGCGACGGCCAGTGGTTCGCGCGCGAGACCAACACCATGCCGCAGTGGGCCGGCTCCTGCTGGTACTACCTGCGCTACCTCGATCCAAAGAACAACGAGCGCATCTTCAGCGAGCAAGCCTACGACGACTGGATGCCGGTCGACCTCTACGTCGGCGGCTCCGAGCACGCTGTCTTGCACCTGCTCTACGCGCGCTTCTGGCACAAGGTGCTGCACGACATCGGCGTCGTGAAGCACGCCGAGCCGTTCACCAAGCTCGTGCACCAGGGCATCATCCTGGGCATGTCCTACCGCTGGTATGCGGTGGTCGACGGGGCAGGGAAGGTGCTGCGCGCGCTCGACGGCGACGACGCCGAGATC
>DATLIL010000851.1:0-2221 GCA_035539475.1 Polyangiaceae bacterium | reverse complement strand
CGGACAAGGTCTTCACCGTGGGGGTCGAGCAGCCGTCGGAGCCGAAGGCGCCGGTCGCGATGACGGTGCTGACGAAGACCGCGAACCTGGTCGACGGGTTCAGGGTGCGGCCGACGCTACAGCACGGCGTGAGCGACGTGTGGGGAATGCCGCTGTTCTACACGGACGAGCGCAGCGTGTTCTTCGTGACCGGCGACGACCAGGTGTATTACCAGCCCGGCAAGCCCACCCACTACTACGGCGACCTCATCGTCGAGGGCGGCATGCTCTCCGTGCCGCGCCTGTACGAGGAACCGGTGAAGCCGAAGATCCCGAAGCCCGGAGATCCCGTCTTCGACCCCACCTGGGCGCTCCAGATCCCCGGCAACACGGCGTTCGTGTTCGGCGGGACCACGTTCGACGCCGGCGGCGCCGTCAAGAAGCAGCTGCGCAACCTGTGAGGAGAGGGCGATGGTAAGCAAGGCGAACTTCCACAACACGATTCTCGACCTTCATGTGAAGCACGGCGACCTCATCTGGGTGAACGAGGGCCGGCAGCGGCGGCGCGTGAAGTACGAGCTGACCCCGCACTACCACCCGTGGACCGAGGAGCTCGTCCGCAAGCTCAACACCGACGGGCTGCCCGCGCTGCTCGACGCCGAGTGGCAGGAGAGCCTGGTCACGGACCTGACGCCCGGGTTCTACACCCCGGGCTCGGCGTTCACCGGGACCTTCCCGAAGGACGTCATCGACGTCAGCGATGACGGCCCCTACGCGATCTACAACTGGGAGCTCTTCTTCCACGCCCCGCTGCTCATCGCGGTGCACCTGTCGAAGAACCAGCGCTTCGAGGAGGCGCAGCGCTGGTTCCACCACGTCTTCGACCCGACGAGCACCGACACCTCGATCGACCCGCCGCAGCGGTTCTGGAAGTTCCTGCGCTTCCGCCAGGAGACGGACCCCGCCTACATCACCGAGATCCTCGGCGAGCTGTCGAAGACCGGCGACAGCGAGCTCAAGACCCGCACGGAGAAGGCCATCCAGGCGTGGCGGGACAAGCCGTTCCAGCCCCACGTCGTCGCGCGCGGGCGCTACCTCGCCTACCAGTACAGCGTGGTGATGAAGTACCTCGAGAACCTCATCGCCTGGGGTGACCACCTGTTCCGGCAGGACACGATGGAGACCCTGAACGAGGCGACGCAGATCTACGTCATGGCGGCGAACCTGCTGGGCCCGAAGCCGCAGCGGATCCCGCAGCACCACAAGCCGGTGAGCCAGACGTACGCCCAGCTCAAGGCCGCGGGCATCGACAAGTTCGGCAACGCGCTGGTCGAGCTGGAGAACCAGTTTCCCTTCAACTCGTCGAACGCGGCGAGCGGTGACGCGACCGCGAGCGGCGCGGATGGTGCGGTGTTCGGCATCGGGCGCACGCTGTACTTCTGCATCCCGCAAAACGACCAGCTCCTCGCCTACTGGGACGTCGTTGCGGACAGGCTGTTCAAGATCCGGCACTGCATGAACATCGAGGGCGTCGTGCGGCAGCTCGCGCTGTTCGACCCGCCGATCGACCCGGGTCTGCTGGTCAAGGCAGTCGCGGCTGGGCTCGACCTCGCGAGCATCATCAACAACATCAACCAGCCCGTGTCCGCGCTCCGCGGCCCGCTACTGCTGGAGAAAGCGCAGAGGCTGTGCGACGAAGTGAGGTCGCTCGGCGGCGCGCTGCTGCAGGCGATCGAGAAGGGCGACGCCGAGCACGCCACGCTGATGCGGCAGCAGCACGAGCTCAAGATCCAGACGCTCAGCCGCGACGTTCGCTTCCTGCAGTGGAAAGAAGCCGAGGCGGCCACGGAAGCCCTGCTGAAGAGCCGCAGCACCGCCTGGGAGAGGTACCGCCACTACAAGAAGATCCTCGGCGCGTCCGACTCGACCATCGACGGGCTCAAGTCCGTCGACCTGCTCCGCAGTGACCTCACCGAGGAAACGTTCGACTCTACTTACAACGAGCTCGTCACGGCTTATGCAGGCCAGCTGGCGCGCGAGGCGTACCGCAAGGAGTCGTCCGTCGGCGGGCTCATGGAGTTCGCCGGCGAGCAAGTCGTGGGCCTGGTCGGCGGTAAGCTCGGCGAGACCCTGCCGCTCAACAAGAACGAGAACGCCGAGCTCAACGTCTTCCTGCCGACAGCGGACGTGTTCGGGGCCGCCTCGATGGTGCTCCAGATCGCAGCGCCGATCCTCGACCTCA
>DATLIL010000850.1:0-4673 GCA_035539475.1 Polyangiaceae bacterium | reverse complement strand
GTGTTGCCCTCGCCCGCGTCGGCAGCCTGTGAGCCGCCAGGGCTCGGGGTCTCGTCGCCTTGAACAATCGAGGGGTCCTCCGAACCGCAGGCGCTGGCGAGCCCCAGCGCTGCTACGACGACGGCGACCATGCGAGCGGGGCGGCGCGCGAGCGCAATGCGCAGCATCTTTTTTTAGTGTGTTCAATGCGACCCGATTATCAAAAAGGCAGCAAATAAAGCGCAATTACGGCGTGTTTCCCAACCAAACCCGCGCTACGACGGGCAGTCCATGGATCCCGTTCTGCTCGACACTGGTTGGTGGTTGCGCTCTTCGGCCGAAACGGGCGACGGCGAGCGGCTTTCGCGCGCCGGAGTCGACAACGCCGGCTGGCATGCCGCGCGCTTACCCGCGACAGTGGTCGGCGCGCTGGTCGAAGCGGGCGTCTACGAGGACCCGTTCTTCGCCACGAACTTCCGCAAGATCCCGGGACAGGGGCCGCCGCACGAGAACTTCTCCAACCATCCGTTCCCGGAAGGCAGCCCTTTCAGTGTGCCGTGGTGGTTCCGGCGCGAGCTCGAGCTCGAGCCGCTGCGCCAGGGTGAACAGCTCTGGCTGCGCTTCGACGGCATCAACTACCGCGCCGCGCTGTGGCTCAACGGTCAGCGTGTCGCGGGGCCGGACACCCTCGTCGGTGCTTACCGGCGCTTCGATCTTTGCGTCACCCCGCACGTGCACAGCGGGAAGAACGCGCTTGCGCTCGAGGTGACGCCGCCGGCGACGAACGATCTGGCCGTCACCTGGGTCGACTGGAATCCGTCGCCGCCCGACAAGAACGCCGGTCTATGGCGCCGCGCCTGGGTGCGCCGCACGGGCCCGCTCGCGTTGTTCGATCCCCACGTCGTCTCGCGGCTCGTTGGAGCGAGCGCCGAGCTCAGCGTCCACGTCGACGTCGAGAATCCGACGGATACGGCGCAGCGCGGTGAGCTCTGCTTCACGCTGCTGGGCCAGAGCTTTCGCCGCGAGGTCGAGCTCCCGGCGCGCACACGCCAGCGCATCAGCGTGGCGGCGAGCGAATCACCGGCGCTGCGCGTGGAAAGTCCGCGCCTGTGGTGGCCGCGGCGCATGGGCGAGCAGGCGCTGCACGAGCTCCGGGTCGAGCTCTTCGCCGGCGGCGAGCTGTCCGATCGCTCGAGCATCCGCTTTGGCATCCGCGAGGTCACGAGCGAGCTCGTCGAGGGTGATGCCGCGATGTTCCGCGTCAACGGCAGGCCGATCCTGATCCGCGGCGGTGGCTGGGCCGGCGACGTCTTCCAGCGCAGCGACGAGCGGCGCGAGCAGCACCAGTACGAGTACGTCAAGCACCTGGGTCTCAACACCATCCGCTTCGAGGGCATGCTGCAAGATCGCGCGTTCCTCGAGCGTTGCGACGAGGACGGCCTCCTGGTCATCGCTGGGTTCTGCTGCTGCGATCACTGGGAGAAGTGGGACAACTGGAAGAGCGAGGACTACGACGTCGCGGCCGAGTCGCTGCGCAGCGAGATCCGGCGAGTGCGCCATCACCCGTCGCTGGTCAGCTGGTGGTACGGCAGCGACTTCCCTCCCCCGCGTGAGGTCGAGGAGCGCTACCTCGCCGTCTGCGACGAGGAGCACTGGCCCAACCCGACGCACTCTTCCGCCGCCGCCAAACCGACCGAGCTCACCGGTCCGAGCGGCATGAAGATGGCCGGCCCCTACGACTACGTGCCGCCGAGCTACTGGCTCTCGGACAGCACGCGCGGTGGCGCCTTCGGCTTCGCCACCGAGATCAGCCCCGGGCCCGCGATCCCGCCCGTCGAGAGCCTGCGCACCATGCTGGGCGAAGCTCACCTGTGGCCGCAAGACGCGGTCTGGACGTTGCACGCCGGCGGCGGTCCCTTCAAGAGCCTGGAGATTCACGACACCGCGCTCGCGCGGCGCTACGGCGCGCCGAAGGACCTCGAAGATTACGTCTGGAAGGCGCAGCTCTCGGCGTACGAGGGCGAGCGCGCCATGTTCGAGGCCTACTCGCAACGCAAGTACAGAGCCACGGGCGTCGTGCAGTGGATGCTGAACAACGCCTGGCCGTCGCTGATCTGGCACCTGTGGGACTGGTATTTGCGACCCGCGGGCGGCTACTTCGGCACGAAAAAGGCCTGCGAATCGCTGCACGTGCAGTACTCGGACGAGGGCCGCGCCGTGCTCGTGGTGAGCGAGCTGTGGCAGCCCGAGCCGGGGCTCGAGGTCCGCGCTCGCCTGTTCGACCTCGCAGGCGGAGAGCTGTGGGCGGAGCGCGCCACGGTCGACGTCGGACCCGACGCCGTGGTGCACGCGCTGACGTTACCCGCGCTCGATCGCTCGAACGCGTTCCTGCGCCTCGAGCTTCGCCGCGGCGCCGAGCTCGTGTCGTCGAACTTCTACTGGTTGTCGAGCAAGCCCGATACGCTCGACCACGAAAAGGGGACGTGGTTCACCACGCCGCAGCTCGAGTTCGCCGACCACAGCGCACTCGCCTCGCTGCCCGCTGCCAGGGTCTCGGCGCACGTTCGCGTCGCTCGCAAGTCGGACGACGAGCTCGCGCTCGCGATCGAGCTCGTGAACGACGCGTCCACGCTCGCCTTCTTCACGCGCTTGCGCCTGCTGCAGGGTGACGAGGAGGTCTTGCCCGTTTTCTGGAGCGACAACTTCGTGAGCCTGCTGCCCGGCGAAACGCTGACGCTCGAGGCGCGCATCCCTCGAGCAGAGCTCGCTGACGAGCGCGCGCTCAGGCTCGAGCTCAGCGGTTACAACAGCGAGCGTGCCCTCTGCGCGCTGTAGGTAAAGAGGTGCAGCAGGGATCTGTGGTGAGCGATGGTGGGTGCCAGAGAGCTCGAACAGCGCCGTGGCCTCAACCGACCGCTTGGCCTATGTTGATTTCAGAGCCATACTGGGGACGGGTCCGCACCCGGCAAGTGGGCGCATTTGCACGACTTGACTGTGAAATTGCCGTCAGGCTACCCTGAAGTGTTTGACAGGGTGAGACATTTGCCCGCGATTCGGTGCGTTCTGACAGTACGGTGTGCACCCGCTAGACAGGGTAGCTGACGGTGAGTGAGCCCGACGAAAAGACCAGAGTAACCCAGGTAGTGCAGGCGCCTCCGCCTGACACGCCGGGCAACGACTGTCTCGTCTGCATCTACGCCTCGGAGCCCGGATTGCTCGGCAAACGCTACGTGCTCGATCGCAGCCCCATGCGCGTGGGCCGCGGCGCCGACAGTCACATCGTGCTCGAGGGCGACTCGGTCTCGCGCCGGCACGCGCACTTCGAGCGCCGCAACCAGAGCTGGTTCATCGTCGACGACAACTCGACCAACGGCACCTACCTGAACGAGGAGCAGATCGCCCGCGAGGCGGTGATCAGCAACGGCGATCGGATCAAGGTCGGGCCGGCCATCCTCAAGTACCTGTCCGGGCTCGATGCCGAGGCCAAGTACCACGAAGAAATCTACCGCATGACGATCGTGGATGGCCTGACGCAGATCCACAACAAGCGGTACCTGTTCGAGACGCTCGAAAAAGAGCTCACGCGCGCCCGCCGCTACGAGCGCCAGCTGAGCCTGCTCATCTTCGACATCGACTACTTCAAGCGCATCAACGATCAGTACGGCCACCTCGCCGGTGACTACGTGCTGCGCGAGCTGGCGCGAGCGGTGCAGGAGCGCATCCGTCGTGACGAGCTCTTCGCCCGCTACGGCGGCGAGGAGTTCGTGGTCGTGCTGCCGGAGACGCCGCTGCAGGGCGCCGTCACGCTCGCCGAAAACCTGCGCACGCGCGTGGCCAGCCATGGCTTCGTCTTCCAGGGCGAACGCATCCCCGTCACCATCAGCGTGGGCTGTTCCTGCCTGAAGGATGACAAGGGGGCGACCGAGCTCATCCAGCGCGCCGACGAAAAGCTCTACGAAGCCAAGCGCTCGGGCAGAAACCGCGTTTGCTACTGAGCCTGTGCTAGAAGCCCGTTCGTCCATGGACGAACCTCTGGGCAAGCTGCCGCCGGCGATCATGACGCCGCCGCCGGGACCGCAATCGCGGACCTGGCTGGTACGCCACGCCAACGTGGCCGCGCCCATGGGACCGCGGCCGTCATCCGGACCACCGCGCTCGATCGTCTACGCCACGGCGGGCGGCGCCAACGTCGTCGACGTCGACGGCAACCGTTACGTCGATCTGGCCGGTGGGTTTGGCGCGCAGCTGCTCGGTCACCGCCACCCGCACGTCGCACGCGTGCTCGCGATCCAGAGCGAGCGCTTGTGGCAGGCGCTCGGCGACGTCTATCCCGGCGATGCCAAGGTGGCGCTCTGCGAACGCCTCTGCCAGCTCTACCCCGAGCCCGGCGCGCGAGTGATCCTCGGTCAGTCGGGCGCGGACGCGCTGACCGCCGCGCTCAAGACCTGCGTGCTCGCCACTGACAAGCCGGGAGTGCTGGCGTTCGGCGCGAGCTACCACGGCCTATCGTACGCGCCGCTCGCTGCCTCTGGTTTGCGCTCGAGCTACAGCGAGCCCTTTGCCGCGCAGCTCAATCCGCACGTGCGCTTCCTCGAGTACCCGACCTCTCGCGTCGAGCTCGATATCGTCCTGACGCGAGCACGGCTCGAGCTCGCCAAGGGTGACCTCGGAGCGATCGTGGTCGAGCCCATCCT
>DATLIL010000849.1:0-9965 GCA_035539475.1 Polyangiaceae bacterium | reverse complement strand
GAGACAGCTTCTGGAGCAGAGCGCTTGAGCTCAGCTACTTGCGGAACAGCTTCATCCGCTCTTGGACGCGGTCGAGGCAGGCCAGCACGTCTTGGTACTCGAGCAGGCGGTCCTTCAAGGCGATGGCGCGGGCGATGGCGTCGAACAGCTGCTCCGGGTGACCCTTGACGATGTACGCGAAGGGGCGGTGCTCGTTGATGACCTCGTACGGATCCTTGAGGTCCTGGTACGCGGAATGAAAGATGATCGGAGTGTGCGGATGGGCGGCCTGGATCCGCTCACAGGCCCAGAAACCGTCGGGGCCCCCCGTACACGCGTGCAGCGCCATCGGGATTGCGCGAAGCCCGCGTCAGCGGGCTGAGCTGGATCAGCCTGCGGGTCTTCCGCGCGCAGCGCGGCCGAGCAAGCCCGAGCCACAAGACCCCTTATTCGCCCTGCAGGTGCACCACGAGACGGCGAATCTGCGGCCGCGCACGATGCTCCCACAGGTACAGGCCTTGCCAGGTGCCGAGCGCCAGCCGGCCGTCGACGATCGGGATCACCTCGGAGGTGCTGGTGAGGGCTGCGCGCGCGTGCGCGGGCATGTCGTCAGCGCCCTCGTCGTCGTGCTCCCAGTTACGCGTCTCGGGCGCGAGCTCCTCTATCCAGGACGCGAGATCCCGCCGTACCGCGGGATCGGCGTTCTCCTGGATCAGCAGGCTGGCCGAGGTGTGCTGCACGAAGACCGTGCACAGGGCCGTGAGCAGGCCGCTTTTTTCCACGATTTCGGCTACTTCGCCGCTGATGTTCACGAACCCCCGCCCGGGAGTTCGTATTTCGAGCAGCTCTTGGTGAACGCGCACGGCGTAAGCTATGCACCGAACGCTGACCGGCGCCAGCCTCGATGACGATCCCCCCGAGCGACCGCAAGGCGCGCGAGCCGAACCTGAAGCGACGCGCGAAGATCTATTACCGGCAGCTTCGTCGCAAGGCGCTGTCTCGACCCCACGCGCGCGTGGTCTGGCTGCTCGGCGAGCGGCTGCTGGGCGGGGAGGTCTCGCAGACCGCCAGCGCCATGACCTTCGACCTGTTCCTGGCGGCGATCCCCATGCTCGCCCTGGCAGGCTGGCTGCTCGGCGCGCTGCTCCTTCGGGAGGACAGCGCCGCCCAGCTCGCCACGTCGGCATTGCTCGACATCACGCCCAGCGAGGTGCGCACGCTGGTCTGGTCACACCTGCAGCAATTCAAGCTCGTCACCGTGGCGCCGCTCGTGCTCTTGAGCGCGCTGTGGATGGCCTCGGCCGCGTTCCACACTTCGATGACCCTGCTCGAAGCCGCCGTGGGCGCCCCACCACGCCGCTGGTGGCACAAGCGCCTGCTCTCGCTCGGCTGGGTGATCTGCATGATCATGGTGTTCGGCGTGGGTGCCTGGCTCAGCCTGCAGATCGCAGGCGGCCCCGAGCGGCTCCTGGAAAAGCTCGCCTGGAGCTCTCCCGGCGACATCGCACGCGTGACGCACACGCTGGTGCTCGCGCTGACGCTCCTGGTCGCCATGCTCCTGCTCGGCGCCTTCTATCGTACGGCCGTCTACCGCGGCGCCCCGCACCGCGTCTGGCCCGGCGTGATCGCCACCACCCTGGTCGGCGCAGGCGTCTCGCTGCTCTTCGCTTACTACGTGCAGAGCATCGCGCGTTTCGCCGTGTTTTACGGGAGCCTCGCAGCCGTGGCCATCACGCTCGGCTGGCTCTACCTGCTCTGCTTCGCCTTCCTCGGCGGCGCCGAGCTCAACGCAGTGCTCGATCACGAAGCCTCACTCGAAGACGGCCACCACCCGCCCCTGCCCCGGAAATCGGTGCAGCAGAGCTACGCCGACGGCGCCCTGGACGGAGATCTTCGGCGCGCCGAACCCTCCAGAGACAGCGCTCCGTTGTCCTGATTGCTCGGCGCGCTGCGCGCGCCTCGCGTTTGTTTTTTTGTCTTGCGGAATGCCTGCGCAGAGCGCGTGGCCTTCCGGGTGTCTTGGTAGAAGGCCGCGCCTGTTCGGTCAGTTTGTTGTGACTCGGGTCTCCATCGCGGATCGCGATCTGTTCGTGCCAAGACCCGCAGGTTGATCCAGCTCAGCCCGCTGACGCGGGCTTCGCGCAATCCCGACGGCGCTGGAGGCATGAACGGCCTTGCGCGGCTTTCCTTTTGGGCAATCGACCGCGAGCCGGGGATTGCTTGTTTGTTGGGAACACGCCGCGCAGACACGATGCCTGTCGCGCTTTCGGGCCAGCGAAGCAGCGGCCCGTGACCCACAACGACGTCTCTCTCCGACGGGCCGGCGAAGCAGCGGCCCGTAACGTTCAGCGACGTCTCTCCCTGACGGCCAGCGAAGCATTGGCCCCCGCTCGTACCCAAACGTAATGCGTCGTCGACAGCTGCGAAGCAGCGCAGCCGGCGCAAGCCGGCGCGCAGAAGTCGCAGCGACTCCTGCGCCAGCGCGCTAGCGCGAAG
This sequence comes from Polyangiaceae bacterium, assembly GCA_035539475.1. Taxonomy (GTDB): domain Bacteria; phylum Myxococcota_A; class Polyangia; order Polyangiales; family Polyangiaceae; genus PMG-095. The sequence goes on along the minus strand of DATLIL010000849.1, from coordinate 7,490 downwards.
CGTCGGGAGCCGGACCCACGCATACGCCCCAGCCTTCTGGGAGCTCCGCAGAAGCCTGGCACTTGGCGTTGCCGCAGTAGTGCTCGGCGCGCGCGGTCTCGCACAGGCGCACGCACTGGTTCGTCGCCGAACAGACGTGGCCCCAGGCGCACGGACACGGGTCGCCGACCTGACCCATGCCAGGCTCCGCGCAGGTGGTCGTGCCGTCGGCGCGGACGACGAGGCAGGCCTCGCCCGGGTCGCACGTGCACGAGCCCGCATCACACGGGTACGGCTCCACCAGGCTGCACGGGCGCGCGGGGACGCAGACGGGGACCTCGAGAACGCTGCCCGAGTCGGTGGTGAGCGGGCGCTCGTCGCAGTAGTTGCCCTGGGTGCACGAGCTGTCGCCAGCGCAGCAGAATGGCCGGCAAGTGCTGACCGGCGGATTGCCCGAGCCAGTGACGACGCAGGCGAGACCGGGCACGCAGTCGGCGGTGGAGAGACAGGTCTCCTCGATGAGGCGAGCACCCGCGGGCAGGCACTCGGCGAGCGGACCGTCGCTCGTGACCGTGACCTGGCAGGAATACTCGGGGGCACCGTTGCCCTCGCCGCCGTTGCCGGCAGCGCCCGCGGCCCCGCCTTCGGCGCTGCCCGGAACGCCGCCCGATGCGAGCGGTGGCGCGGCGCCGCCCTGCCCGTCGCCGCCGGCGCCGGCGCCGGCGCCGCCGAGCGAGCTCTCCACGCCGCCAGCCCCGCCAGCGCTGGACTCCGCACCGCCAGCTCCGCCGGCAGACTCACCGCCGGCGCTGCTCGGGGTACCGCCCGCGCCGGAGGCTCCGCCCTGGCTGGCGACCTGGGAGGCGCACCCGAGCGGCTGATCCGGGACGCACGACACGACGCCGCAGGCCGGGTGGTAGCTCGTCCCACCGCTGCCGTCGGGCACCACGAGCACGTCGGGCGTGCTCTCGGTCGTGTCGCGGTTGGCGTCGGCGACGCTGCCGCTGCCGCCGTAGGGGTTGTCCCCGCCCTCATCGTCGGACGAGCCGCAGTGCGCGACGAAGCCCGACGTGGCGAGCACGCCGAGCAGCACCAGCCAACGCGAGCGCCGTGTACGCGAAACCATCAAGCAAGCCGTCCCGTGAGGAGACGTGACCCTAGCGTAGCACTGGTGCGGCGACCAGGCATGCCGCCGCGGAAAACAGCCTCACTTCAGCATGACGTTGACGATGACCGCGTTGCCGGCGTCGTCGAAGACCCGGATCGCGAGCAACGCCTGACCCGCCGGCGCGATGCCGGAGGCGTCGATGTCGAAGTCTTCTTGTGGCTCGTCGAAGATGCCGTCGGTGGGGAAAAACGGCACCCATTCGTCCTTACCAGCCAGCGCGACCTCGATGCGCTGGATCGGGCCGACACCGTCGACCGCGGCGCCCTGAACGCGACGCCCCGCAGCACGCAGGCGCTCGACACGCGGCGCCGTGTTGTCGACCAGCACCACGCCGCTCTCCATCTCGTCGCGCGTGACGCGATCGGGCGGATTGCTCGGCTCGTCGCTGGCCAGCACCTTCACCCGGTAACGACCTTCGGGCAGGTTGCTCGTATCCCAGTCGTAGGTCTCCTTGCTGAGCTTCTCGTCGGGCTCGGTCAGGTCGAACCAGGTGTTGTTGCCGACGAGGCGGTAGCGCAGGCGGTAGCGCAGCTCGTCCTTGTCCGGGTTGTCGACCTTCCAGCTCAGCGCCACCTTCGAGTCGGACTTCTTCGTCACCGGTCCGCCCGAGCTCTTGACGCCGTCTTCTGCGCCGTCGCGCCGGTTCTTGGCTTCGACGTCGCTGACGGTCGCGCGCATGTTGTCCGTGACGAAAGCCACGCCGATCTCGCTCAGGCGAGAGTCCTTGTCCTTGAGCCGAGCGCGCAGCTGCAAGAAGCGACCGGGCGGGCTGTCGACCAGCGCGGGCGCGGCGACGTCGCGGCTCCAGGGGCTCCAGCTGTCGTCCGGCTCCTTGGTGTTGCCGCTGCGGGTCGACACGTCGACGGCACCGTTGGCCTCCCAGCTCAGCATGCCGAAGCGCGCGCGCAAGCCGGCGTCGAGCACCTTGCTCGTCCAGATCGCGTCCGCGCCGCCGACGCCGCGCACCGGGTGCAGCACCGCCGGATCGCTGGCGGCGACGAACTTCTGCGTGGCGGTGAGCACGAGCGCGCCGACCTGTCGTTCGTCGACGTCCGCAACGAGCGCCGAGTGGCGCGTGGCATCCACGGTGTAGACGCGGCCTTCGACGCCGGTGCCGACGTAAGGCTGGCCGTCGTCACCCAGCGTGAGGGCCGTGTAGTGCTCGTCGTCGTCGTCGAGCAGTCGCTCGGGTTTGCCGTCGGGCGTGAAGTGATAGAGCGTGCCCTTGCCCTTGGTCTTGCCGGGCGCGCTGGTGGGTCCCGCAGGCGCCGTGTCGGAGCCGCGGCTCGGGCGACTGGGCACCGGGTTCCCCTTGATCTCGTTGGCGATGGCGTAAACGTCGCCCTTGGGACCGACGACGATGCGACGCACCTCGGTGCGCGCGAAGTCGTAGAGCACGCTGGCGCGGCCAGGGCCCTGCACCTTGTAGAGCCGGGCCTTGTCGCTGGCGCCCGCGTAGACGGTGCCGTCGGGCGCGACCGCGACGCTCATCAGGTGCTGCTCCTCGGCGTCGAAGAAGACCTGCGCCTCGCCGCCGGCGCCGATGCGGAACAGCTTTCCTTCAGGACCGGTCGCGGCGTAGAGCGAGTTGCTCTTGGCGTCGAAGGCCACCTGCCAGACGTGCTGCGCGCCCTTGAGCGTGACCAGATCCGTGAGCTTGCCCTTGTCGAGCTTCATCACCTTGCCGTCGGGCAGGGTGCCGAGCACGAGCGTGCCGCCCCAGGCCTCGGCCAGCGAGGTGACGGCCAGTGACTTGGTCTCGGCCAGCACGCTGACGGCGCCGTTCTGCACCTTGAGCAGCTTGCCTTCACTGCCGGTACCGAGCGCGAGCGAACCGTCCTTGAGCGGCAGCGCGGCCCAGATCGAGGGCGCCTGCGTGATCGGCAACGAGCCCAGGTTGAAACCGGCGCGGACGTGACCGCCCGAATCGATGGCGACGCCCTTCAGGTCGCCGCCCTTGAAATCGGCTTCCTTGTCGAGCACGAAGCGGCGCGTACCGACGGCCGCGGCCGTGCCGGCCACGAGCAGGAACGCTGCGGCGAGCGCAATGCGAGAAACAGGTGCGGAAAGCTTCTTCATGATTCGCTAGGGGGCCGGAATATATGCCTGAATTCAGCGCAAGACGGGGCGGATAGTCACGGTCACGCGATCGCGACCGATCATGAACTCGCTCAACGGAACGACGTGGCGAATGCTGGTCTGGAATGCGTCGGGCCCGATCGAGCTCGTGGTCGGGCGCAAGAGGTCGAGCGCACCGGGCGGCAGGTTGTTGGCGACCTTGCCGTTGAAGGCCAGGCCGGCATCGCCGCTGCCGAAGCTGGCGATCACGCTGCGCGGCGGGAAGATTGGGTTTTCGAAGTTCTTGATCAGCTCGGCCAGGTTGTTGGGCGCGGCCTTCTCGCGCTCCTCCGTGTAGCCGGGGCCGAGCTCGATGGTGACGCTGCGTCCGGCCAGGTGCTCGGGCAGTGGCACCGTGATGACCTTGCTCTGCTCGGGGCCGGACCACGGCACCAGCGTCAGCCGGATGCGCGCGGGCTGGCCGGCGTCGATCTCGGTCTCCAGGAGCTCGGCGCCACGCAGGCGGACGATGTCGCGCGCATAGCGCACTTCCATCTCCATGCTGGCGCTCTCCAGGAAAGCGTTCTGCCAGGGGTTGTTGAGCACGGCGCCCGCGGCCCGCACCAGGTTGGAGCGCACGAACTCGCCGGGCTCGGGCGTGCCCCCGATGGCGACGCCGAAGTCGTCGAGCTCGATCTCGGGCTGGCCCTTGACCTTGAGCTTGCTCTTGGCGGTCCAGGTGATGTCCTCGCGCTCGGAGGCGATCGCCTGCAGCGCGCTGCCGAGCGCGACGGCCATGAAGGTGGGCGTCATGAACTTCTCCTGCGCCACCTCGAACTTCCAGACCGACGTCGGCTGGCCGCGCACGCCCTTGATCGTCATCGTCACGGGCACGATCGGCGCCTGAATCGAGTGCGAAACCACGATGCTGGCCACGCGATCGTTGACCAGCGCGCCGACGTCGCGAACCGGCATGCCGATCTTGAAGCTGCGCTGCTCGCTGGCCATGAACCAGAGCACGCGGCCGATGGCCGTGGGCATGGCCGTGACACCGGCCTGCATCATCGGGTGACCGAAGGCGACCAGCTTGTCGCCCTCCACGCGCGTCACCGTGCCCAGGCCCATGGCGTTCATGTCGCCGCGGATCATGCGCACGCCGATGGCGCCTCCGTCCTCGTAGCGGGTGGGCGCGCCGGGCTCGGGCGTCTTGCCGCCGCCGCCGGCCTGCAGCGGCTCGAGGCCGAGCGGCGCGAGCAGCTCGTGAGAGAACTCGACCGCCGCCGGCGTCATGCCGCTCATCATCAGCGGCGTCGCGACGGGACGAATCTGCGCACCGGAGCTTCCGCCCAGCGTGCCCTGGACGCTGGCGAGCTGCTTGGCGTGCGTCCTGACGTCGTACTTGCCGGGATCGCCGTGGAAGCGCTGGCCGAGCTTGCCGTCGCTCGCCGCCTTCGGCGCGGCCGCCTTCTGGCTCTTGGTCCCGGGCACCATCTTCAGCGGCCAGCCGTTGATCGAATCGGGCAGGGGCAGGTTGAGCTCGGCGATCATGTTCTCGATCGGCGTGACGCCGGCGACCGGCTCCTTGCCGAACGACCAACCGTAGGCGTAGGCGCCGATCATCTTGCCGTCGATGAAGATCGGGCTGCCGCTCATGCCGGCCACCACCTTGGCCACCTCGAGCCGCGGGTGGAACGTCTTGATCAGGATGAGCTCCTGCCGCGGCAGGAAGTCCTTGAGCACGTCGATGACTTCGATGTCGAAGCGTTCCGGCTTCGTGCCGGAGAAGACGGTCAGACCGTGGCCCTTCATTCCGGGCTTGATCTGATTGACCTTGAGGATGCTCGAATTTCCGCTCTGCTGGGCGCGAGCCAGATTCAGCGGCAGTGATGCAAGCAAGCCGAGGAGCGCGGCGGCAGCGATGAGAGTCCCTGAACGCACGGCCCCACTCTAGCATCCCGGGGTATGCTCGCGAGTGAGACTTGGACCTCGCGCTTCTCCTCATCCCCAGCCTGGCATTCGGCCTGTTCGTGACGGCGCACGTGGCGCTTTCCGCGGTGCTTTTCTGGCGTAAACCACGCTGGCGCGGGATTCTGGCGCTCATCTTTCCTCCGCTGGCGCCCTTCTGGGGCTGGTCGGAGGGGCTCAAGGTCTGGAGCGCCCTGTGGCTGGTTGCCCTGATCGCCTACGTCGCCAGTTTCATCGCTGCCAGCGCCGGAGCGGCCTGACGGTCGGATCACTTCCGGAACGGTGTTTCGCTCGTCTTCGCCTGCACCTGGGCGAAGCCCTCGTCGACCCAGCGATCACGTAGCTTCTGGGCCAGCGCTTCGTGCTCGCGCCAGGGCACACCGACGGCATAGATCAGGCAGGCGTTGGGATACGCAGGGTAGGCGGCCCACGCGGCCGAGAACTCGACGCGGGATAGCCCCCAGTTCAGCTTGCCGTCGACGTACGAGATCATCAGGGGCTGATTCCGCCACTTGGTCCACTTGACCTTGAACTCGTCGAACTTCACGTCGAAGCCCTTGATCTGGGGGCGCCCCCAGGCCTCGAACTTGCGCATGCAGGTCTCGCTGCGAACGGCGGTACCGGCGGGCAGCTCGGTGACGAAGGCCACGGTCATCGCGTGGTGGTCCTTGCCGTACCTGAACCCGGTGAGGTGCTCGAAGCCCCAGAAGCGCACGCGGCGCCACTTCTCCCAGTCGACCAGAGGCGCGAGGACCTGATCGTCCTTGTCGACCCTGGCGCCCCAGGGTGCGTTCAACAGCCGCGTGAGCACGGCCTCGTGCGAGTCGCCGGACTCGGGCTCGTCGAAGTTGCCCGCGCCGGCCTGACCGTTCTTGGCCTCGCGCTCGCGCACCTCGGCCAGCACGTCGCGAAACGTCTTCGGCTTCTGCGCTGGCCCACTCGGAGCATCCGCGCTCTTCTGCTGGCCGCCACCACAGGCGAGCGTCGCCAGCATCGACGCGAGCAACACCGGGCGAAGACGACGCAGGATCATTTCTGAGACTCCGCATTATGGTACGTCGAGACGCAGCCCGCTCTCCCTCCGACAAAATCGGCGTTTTTCCGGCCGGTTGCGCGCGCTAGCCTGTCCCCGATGCCCCGCGTCAGTCTTCTCCACGAGCTCCGCGGCGACCTCGTGCGCGCCGCCAACCCCGACCAGGCGCTCAAGATGCAGCGTTACATGAAGTCGCTGCTGCCCTACTACGGCGTGCCGATGCCGCTCGTGCGGGCCATCTGCAAGGAGAAGTTCGAGAAGCTCACGTTCACGGACGCCGACGCGTGGCAGAAGGCGGTGCTCGCGCTGTGGCAGGGCGCGCGCTTCCGCGAAGAGCTCTACGCCGCGCTCGGCGTGTGCGGGCTCCGCGCCGCCAGACCGTTTCAAACGATCGACGCGCTGCCGCTGTACGAGCGGCTGATCGTGGAGGGCGCGTGGTGGGACGTCGTCGACGAGATTGCCAGCAATCGCCTGGGCGAGGTCCTGCGCGCCAGCCCGGCGCCGATGAAGAAGGCGATGCGACGCTGGAGCCGCGACGACAACCTGTGGAAGCGTCGCTCCGCCATCATCTGCCAGCTCAAGGCCAAGCAGAACACCGACCTCGAGCTGCTCTTCGACTGCATCGCGCCGTCGCTGGGCTCCAAGGAATTCTTCCTGCAGAAGGCCATCGGCTGGGCTTTGCGCCAGCACGCCAAGGCCGACCCCAAGGCCGTGAAGCGCTACGTGAAGGAGAACGAGGCGAAGCTCGGCGCGCTGAGCAAGCGCGAGGCGCTGAAGCACCTCTAGCGAGCGACGCGACGGCGAGCGACGGCGGTGTAGATCAGGTATCCGATCGAGAACGGCGTGAACAGGCCACCGAGCGCCAAGCAGCCCATGAACTCGGACATCCCCTCCGCCATGATCCGCGCCTTCTGTTCCGGCGGGATGTCCTCGCCGCCCACGGCGGTGAACCCGAGGAACAGTCCGGCCGCGGTTCCCCAGAGCGCGTAGGCCTGAAGCAGCGTGAATGACGACCAGGCCAGACCTCCGAGCGCGCGACGCCAGCCGCTGCTCGTCTTCAACAGCCCCCCGAGCGCGAGCCAAAGCACCGCGCCGTTCGGGCCGAACACGAACGCAAGCAGCGCGACCGCGACCCCAGCGCCCAGTTCAGACCTCGAAGGTCTGCATCTTGATCTTGTTGAGGTCGCCGATGCCCAGGCCGAAGTCGGCGGCGGTCTGGATGTAGCGCGGCTCGCGGCCGGAGTCCTTCAGGCTCTTCAGGCTGCGGTTCTTGCGCTCGTCGTCGAC
>DATLIL010000848.1:0-13377 GCA_035539475.1 Polyangiaceae bacterium | reverse complement strand
ACGAAGAGCTGTCGCAGCTTGGCGCCCAGAGCAGCGCCGCCCCCAGAAACATCGTCATGCTCAGCGGCTGGAACGAATTCTTCTTGCTCATCGTCTGGCACATCCTGGCGCAGCGAGCGCCGGTCGAGCCAACTAGAGCAACGGTCGTGCCAGAGGCGGATCGAGCGGTTTCTGGCAGATATTGTAGTCTCGGAGCGTGCGCACCTCCATGCCTTCGCTGCGTCTGGCTTGCTGGGTAAGCCTCCTCAGTTTCCTCGTAGCTACCCCAGTTGCCGCTGCGCCGGAGTGTGACCACGAGGTTCCGGTCGACGTCACGGAGGCCGACGGCACGGAGCTCGGTTGGGTGCCGGGTGACACCGTCTGCATTCTCGCTGGCGCGCGCCCGTTCCTGCGATTTTACAACGTCGTCGGGACCGAAGCGGCGCCCATCCTGATCACCAACGCCGGCGGCGTGGTCGAGCTCGCGAATGCCGATCGCGGCTACGGGCTCACCTTCGACGGCTCGAGTTTCTTTCAGCTCACCGGCACGGGCAGCGACGACACCTACGGCTTTTCGGTGAGCGCCACCCGCACCGGCCCCGACTACTCGGCGAGCTGCGTGACGGTAGCGAGCCTCAGCACCGACTACGAGCTCGATCATCTGGAGATCTTCGGCTGCGGCTTCGCGGGCATGAACCTCAAGACGGAGCCGACCTGTGACGGCTCGGCGAACCTCGGCAGCTTCGTGCAGCGCAACAGCCGCGTGCACCACAACTTCATCCACGACACCAGCGGCGAGGGCATCTACTTCGGCAGCACCGGCTACGGCGGACGCGAGTACCAGTGCGACGGGCAAACCACGTTGCTCCAGCCGCACACCCACGAGGGCGTCTGGATCCACGACAACCTGATCCAGGATACCGGCTGGGACGGCATGCAGGTGGGCGTCAGCCCGAAAGATTGCTTCGTCTATCGCAACACGATTCAGAGGGTTGGCCTGGCGATGGAGCAGTACCAGATGCAGGGCATCCAGATCGGGGGCGCTTCGGCCTGTGACGTCACGGAAAACGTGCTGATCCAGGGTCCGGCGGCCGGCATCTTCGTGCTCGACCCCGCCGACATGCACATCCACAACAACACGATCGTGGGGTTTCTGGATGGTATCTACGAAAACGACAACGACAACGCCGAGAGCGAAGGCGTGAGCGTCGTCATCGCACACAACACCATCGTGAACACGACGGATCGCGCGATCTCGATGTTCGGCGCGCGCACGGTCGCGAATGGCGTCGTCAACAACCTGATCGTCGCGACCACGGGTACGCCGCTCTCGATCGGAGGCGACGTCGACGTCACCGAATCCGGTAACCTCGTGCTCGCCAGCGTGGACGAGGCGCTGTTCGTCGACGCCGAGCAACGCGACTATCAGCTTCAGGCGAGCTCGCCGGCGGTCGATGCGGGCGTCGTCTCGGCGGAGTTCGCCGTCGAGAAGGACCAGCGCGGCGCCGTTCGCGACGAACAGCCCGACGTGGGCGCGCTCGAGTACGGCGTCGAGCCCGATCCCGGCGAAACCGAGCCACCACCGAGCAGCGGCGGCAGCGGGCCTGACGGCTCGAGTGGCACGAGCGCCTCCAACGGTTCGAGCGGTTCCAGCAATTCGAGTAGTGGCTCGGGTGGCGCTCTCAGCTCTGGCGAGACAGGCGACGATTCGGGCTGCGGCTGCCGCACCCAGGGTAGCGCGGGTGCTTCTAGCTCGAGCCTCCTCTTGTTCGCTCTCGCATTGCTCGCTCGGCGCAGGCGATCCGAGGTGCGCAGGCCCCGATTGGGGTAGTGATCGAGGGCCTGTTCCCCCGAATTTCGGCGAGATTCGGCTACGGTCAGCGTGGAACGAAATGTGCTGTGACCAGCACATGAATCGAAGGCTCCTTGCTGGAAGTGTGTTGGTCGGGGCGCTGCTGATGGGCATCACTCTCGGTCTGAGCGAAGAGCCGAGCTACTCGCGCACGGTCTCCGAATTTCTGGCGCACCCCACCTTCGACAAGACCATCCGTCTCAACGGAGTCCTGGTTCCGAACACCCTGTGCAAGATGCCCGACCGCTGCGAGTACCGCTTTCGCATGTCGGATCGAGTCTCGCGGTCCGCGGCGCTGCCCGTGCGCTACGAGTGGTGCGTCGTCCCCGACACATTCCGCGATGTGGAGGGACTCGATGTCGATGTCAGCGTGAAGGGGGAGCTCTGCTCGGGGTGCCACACCTTCGAAGCAGAGGAGATCATGGCCAAGTGCCCCGGAAAGTACCAGATGCCGGTCGACGGCGGCTCCCACCCCTATGGCTTCACCTCGGCGACCAGGACTTGCAACTCGCGCGGCGAGCCCAATATGTGAGTATTCCGAGCGAAGCGACGCCGCAGTGGTAGCGTGCCCGGCCGAACTCCGTGAACGTCCCCAGAGAGCCTGAAGCGGCCCTTCGTGTCGCCATCGAATCGAGCGATCCGAGCACCGCCCGCGCGGCGCTCCGCGGCTTGGACGAGCCAGCCCTCGTGAAGGTCGCGTGTGGCGCGAGCTTGCGTGTGGTCGCTCAGGCGGCCCTCGCGGCGCTGTCTGACGAGGCCTGCGTCGCCGAGGTGGCTCACCGCGCGACCGACTCGATCGTCGCCAAGGACGCGGCGAAGCGGCTCACCCGACAGGAGCTTCTCGTCGCGCTGGCGCTCTCCGAGGCGCAACCGATGGTGCGGCGCATGGCCGTCAAGCGGCTCACGGAGGGCTCGTTGCTCGTCCAGATCGCTTCGAGCAACGGCGACGTCGAGGTCGCCGTGGCCGCGCTCGAGCGGCTCGAAGCGCGGGAAGCGCTCATCCGCGTCGCGACGGAGGCCGCGCATGCGGAGGTTCGCGAGCGAGCCGTTGCAAAGCTCGACGACGGCCGCGTGCTGACGAGCATCGCCAAACACGACGCCGACGCCAACGTCAGGCGCGCCGCCCTCGAACTCCTCAAGAGCCCGCGTCTGGTCTCGGAGGTGGCGCGCGCCGCCGAGCACGCCGACGTCCGTGCCTCGGCCGTGAAGTCGCTGGGCAGCGGCCGGCTCGTCGCCGACATCGCCCTCGACGACCCCGACGAAGAAGTGCGCTTCGACGCCCTGCGCAAGACGGAAGATCAGGCGACACTGACCCGGGTCGCCGAGAAGGATCCGTCCTATCGCCTGCGTCGCGAGGCGGTGCTCCACCTCAAGGATCGCCAGCTCGTCGCGCGCCTCTCGAAGGAAGACGCAGCGTGGCAGGTGCGTGAAGCCGCGATCCGGCGCGTACGTGACCAGGGGACGCTCCGCAATCGCGCGGAGCTCGACCCCGCGTGGCAGGTAAGAAAGGCCGCGGTCGAGCGCGTCGACAGCCAGGCCGTGCTCACCAAGCGCGGTCGTACCGACGATCACCCCGCCGTGCGTCTGTCCGCCGTCCGGCGCGCGGAAGATCAAGCCATGCTCGCCAATCGCGCCCAGTGGGACGAGTCCCCGCAGATCCGCGAGGTCGCGCTCGCGCGGATCTCGGACACGTCTGCTCTGTCGAGCATCGCGAGCGGCAGCGCCGACGTCGCGATCCGGGAAGCGGCTCGCCAGAGACTCGGTGAGCTTCAGAAACCAGGCGCCTAGTCGAGTGGCGTCACCGCGACGCCGCCGACGAGGAGTCGAGGCTCGCAGCCCTGGTCCTGCTGGAGCACCGCGACGTAGCCCAGCTCGTCGTCGTATTCGACCTGCGGCGCCATGCCTGGCGTATCGAGGATGCGTTCGACTTCGTCGAAGAGAACCGGCACGGTCCACGCCGTAGCGTTGGAGGGCGTAACGGAAGCCTCGCCGCTCGTGTCTACGGTCACCACGACTTCCCCGCGCAACCCCTCGACGTAGCGCAGCTCATAACTGGAGACACCACTCGCCTCCCAGGTGGCGCGCGCGGCCTCGAGCCCCTCGCGCAGGCCGTAACAGGCAGAGCTCAGATCGTAGAGCTCTGCCCGACACTCCTCCAGCCAGCAAGGCATCGGGGGATGGGCGCTGATGTCTTCGTAAGTCGGAGCGACGCAATCGATCGCGGCGGGCAGGGCGGCCGCGCATGCAGGGCTCACGGTCTCGTACAGGACCTCGCACTGCTCGTCGCACGACGGTGCCTGCTCATCGAGACAAAATTCGGCAGGCGTATCCAGGTAGTTCCAGTCCTCGCACAGCGCTCTCGGTAACTCGTAAGGAAGCGCGTCGCAGTAGCCCTGGCACTGACTGACTCCGGGCGGCTCTGCCGGCTCGCCCGCGCCTCCGCCCATGCCGGCACCAGCGCCGCCCAGGCTCGTTCCGCCGCTGCCCGACGTCGCGACGCCAGGAACCAGAGGCGGATCACGCTCGGTGTCGCCACAAGCGACCGCGCCCAGTAGTGCCGCTGTCACCAGCGTCAGAAGACGCTGAAATTTCCGCTCATGCGCCACCACGAGCAACAGCCTACCACGCGTGCTCGACGGACGGCGCTCGCCGTAGCAAGACCAGCGTGTGGCGACGCTGAAAGAACGGCTCCACGATCTGCCGCGCTCGGGCTCGATAGTGTGGATTGGAGTGCGCCCCGAGCACGGCGCTCCGATGCTCGAGCTCGAAGAGACGCTCGCTATCGAGGGCCGGGGGCTCGAAGGAGACGTCGTCACCCGCGGCCGGGGCGGCGGTTCGCGTCAGGTCACCCTGGTGCAGGCCGAGCATCTACCCGTCATCGCGGCCCTGGCCGGCGTCGCGGAAGTGAGACCGGAGGCGCTGCGCCGTAACCTGGTCGTTGCCGGGATCAACCTGACGGCTCTCTCGCGCGCTCGTTTCGCGGTTGGCGACGCCGTGCTCATCGGCACCGGTGCGTGCGCGCCGTGTGCGCTCATGAACGAGACCATCGGCCCGCTCGGCTTTCAGGCAACCAGAGGGCACGGCGGTATCACCGCACGTGTCGAAAGCGGTGGGGTGATCGCACGCGGAGCGTCTGTCCGCCTCCTCGGCCCCAGCGACTGACGCCGCGGCACACTTGCCACACACCTGCTCACCAAAAAATTCGAAAATAGCGCCGGACGGTTGCAACGAAATCGCTCGTGGTCACTCAAACTGATCATGAACGCAAAACCCATGATGACGGCCCTCCTGGGTCTTTCGATTGCGGCGATTTTCCCCGCCTGTGGCGACGATGAGGCCGACAACGGGGGTGATGACACGCAAGGGGGCGGCGGTAGCGGCGGCAGCACGAGCAAGGGTGGAAATACCAGTGAGGGGGGGAATACGAGCGAAGGGGGTAGCGCCAGTGGCGGTGAAGCCAGCGGAGGTGAATCCACCGGTGGTGATGGCAGTGGAGGCGAAGCCGGCGGCGGCACCGTCGCCACTCTGAGCGACTGTGACGTCGATGACGGCATGTGCATCTTCCGCCACGACACCTTCGGCGACGAGCAACTCTGGACGGATACGCTGCGCTTGAACGAGCTCGTGATGACGCTGACACCCACCGACGCGCTCGGGGTCGGCTTGAAGGTCGACGCGGAGGCTGTCCCCGCGGACGTGCTGGCCTCAGCGGATCTCGAAGATGCTGCCACCACCGTCGCGCTGCTCGAGCTCGACGCCGTCCTCGGAATTCGCGCCATCGTCGAAGACGGCACTGTCACGCGCATCGGCATCACCTGCGCGCTCTGCCACTCCACCGTGGACGACTCGGCGGCTCCCGGCATCGGCGTGCGGCAAGACGGCTGGCCCAACCGTGACCTCGACCCGGGCGCCATCATCGCGCTCACGCCAGGGGTGGGAGCTCTCGCGGAGGCTCTCGACGTCCCCGCCGAAGATGCTCTCGCTGCCCTGAACAGCTGGGGCCCTGGCTACTACGACGCCCGCTTCAATCAGGACGGCATCAGCGCACCCGTGCTGATCCCGCCGGCCTACGGCCTGGCCGACGTCGAGCTCGAGACCTATACCGGCGACGGGCCCGTCACGTACTGGAACAACTACGTCGCCGTCACGCAGATGGGCGGACAGGGCAGCTTCGAAGACGAGCGCATCGGCGTCTCCATCACGGCGGATCCCGATCTGGTCACGCCCAAGCTCCCCGCGCTGGCCGAATACCAATTCAGCTTGCTGAAGCCGGAGCCCGAAGAAGGCAGCTACGACGTCGACGCGGCGGCGGACGGCCAGGCCCTCTTCGAAGGCAGCGCGATGTGCTCGACCTGCCATGCGGGCGAGACTTTCACCGACGCTCCCACGCTGCACGACCCTGCAGACCTCGGCCTCGACGAGCTTCATGCTGAGCGGAGCGCTACGGGCATGTACCGCACGACGCCCCTGCGCGGCCTCGCCACTCACCCGCCGTACTTCCACGACGGCAGCGCCGCAACGCTGGAGGACGTGGTGGACCACTACGACACCCAGCTCGACCTCAACCTCACGAACCCCGAAAAGGACGACCTGGTCGAATACCTGAAGTCGCTCTGAGGCCGTCAGCGCAGGTCCACGGCGATCTCGCGCAGCCAGCCGGCGATCGCCCGGACCTTCGGATCGCGGCGAAACTCGGGATGGGTGACGAGCCACATGTGGTCGTTGTTCGACACATCGTCGGAGACGGCCACGAGCTCGGGATACGTGGGCGCCATGAAATGCGGCACGATGGCAATGCCGGCGCCAGCACGTGCGGCGGCGAGCAGGGTGTGCGTGCTGTTCGTGACGAGCACGAGCCGCGACGACGCGAGCACCGGCTGAAACCACGGCGCGTTCTGCAGTGGCGTGAACGCTGGCAGATAGACGAGCAGATCGAGACCGCGCGACGACCCGTCGACGCGCAGGCGTTTGCCTGCGACGTACGCGCGCGACGCGTAGAGACCGGTGTTGACGCGCGCGAGCTTGACCGCTGACAGCCCCGACTGGCGCGGGCGCGGCGAGCGCACCGCGAGCTCGGCCTCGCCGCGCGACAGATCGACGGCGGCGATCCCGGTGACGAGCTGGAGCTCGAGATCGGGAAAACGCGCACGGAACGCGGGCAGGTTCGGGCCGAGCCAGTGCGACGCGAACTCGTCGAGCATCGCGACACGAACGCGCCCGCTGAGCACACCGGATTGCTCGTGCAACCGCGCGCCGAGCGCGAGCACGCCGCGCTCCATCTGCTCGGCGCCCGTGAGCACCGTCGCCCCCTGTGGCGTCAGCTGATAGCCCCCGGCCGTGCGATAGAACAGCGGCGCACCGACGTCGCGCTCGAGCGCTGCGATGCGACGAGCGACGGTGGAGTGCTCGACGTCGAGCTGGCGGGCGGCACCCGCGACGCGCCCGGCTCGCGCAACGGCGAGAAAGATGCGCAGGTCGTCCCAGTTCGGGGGCGTCGGCATCCTTGCATTATTGCATAGCCTGGCTTGCGTCGGTCGCTAATGTCGTCCTCGACGAGCGCGCGTAGAGTGACCGCATGAGCACTGCACCGGGTTGGGAAAAATGGGCCGCGTGGAACGAACAGCAGCAGCGACTGATCATCGAATGGATGGTCGACCACGCCGGGATCCGCGCCGGGCAGACCGTCCTCGATATCGCGTCGGGCGTCGGGCAGCCGGCGATCGAGGCAGCGCGGCGCGGCGCGCACGTGATCGCCACCGACGTCGCTGCCGACATGCTTGCCGGCTGCGACCGCCGAGCGAAGGCAAACGGCGTGACGCTCGAGCTGCGCGAGCTCGACATGCATGATCTGCGCGGCGTCGACGACGGCTCGATCGATGCCGTGACGTTCGGGTTCGCGCTGATGTTCTCGCCTGATCCCGTGAAGGTGATGCGCGAGATCCACCGCGTCCTCGAGCCCGGCGGGCATTTCGCGCTCGCGGTGTGGGACGAGCCGGCGAAGAACCCCTACTTCACGACGATGTTCGGCCTGCTCGCGCAAGTTGCGCCCATGCCACCGGCCAAGCCGGATGCACCCGGGCCGTTCCGCTTCGCGGCGCCCGGCGAGCTCGAGCGCGTGATCCGGGCTGCCGGGTTCGAGCAGGTGACGGTCGAGTCCGTGCCCTGCCCGTACGGGTTCGACTCGCTCGACCAGCACTTCCAGGTGGCCTACGACATGGCCGCACCGTTCAAGCGCGCCGTCGACGCCATGCCGCCGGACCAAGTCACGCAGCTGCGCGCGGCACATGCCGCCGCGCTCGCGCCGTTCATGACCGGCGACGGCGAGCGGCTCAGCCTGTTGACCACCCCGTTGTGCGCCAGCGGCCGCAAGTAGCGCACACAGTCAACCTGGGAACGCTAGTTCGCGACCTCGAACGGCGTTTGCCACAGGTAGACCTGGTGGGGGGCGGGGCGGTCGCCGGCGCGCAGCGTCACGTGCTCGAGCGGTGTCACGCCCTGCATGTCGAAGTCGTGCGAGACGATGCGCGAGCCGGGCGCGAGCTCTTGTAGCTGGGGAATGAGACGCACGTTGAGCTCGGGCAAGAGGTAGAGCGTGACGACGCTGGCCGGGGACAGGTCGAGCGTGAAGATGTCGCGTTGCTCGATCGTCACGAGTTGCGAGACGCCGGCGGCCTCGGCGTTGGCGCGCGCCTCCGCCACGCGTACCGGGTCGATGTCGAAGCCCCAGCCGCGCGCCCCGAAGCGCTTGGCCGCCTCGATCACGATCCGCCCGTCGCCGCAGCCCAGATCGTAGACGACGTCGCTGCCATCGACCTCGGCCAGCTCGAGCATCTTCTCGACCACGGGCTCGGGAGTGGCGATGTAGAGCACGTCGGGCTCGCGCGCGGGATCGACGCCAGCCGCGGCCGCGCGGCGAGCCTCGGCGTCCGCCGCATCGAGCATGAGCAAGAGCCCCACAGCACCGGCCTCGAGCTCCGCTCTGGCGGCGCGCAGGTCCGCGTCGCTCGGAGTCTGGCTGGCGCGCGCAATGCCGCCGCCACCGCTGCCGCTTCCACCACCACCGCCGCCGCAAGCGAGGACGGCCCCGAGCAGGAGGCAGGAAAGCAGAGCGCGAGCACCGAGCGTCATCGAGACGCCCGGAGCATAACCCGATTCGTCCATCGGGCCAGCGGCCACGATCTTCGTGCTTGCTAACGTAAAACCAGTCGGTATAGTAAACCACATGGTTGTAGATCGTTCTCCCCGGCTGGACCTCGTCTTTCACGCGCTGGCCCACCCCGCCCGGCGCGCGATCATCCGGCAACTTTCAGGCGGGGAGCGCAACCTCAGCGAGCTCGCCGCGCCCCTCAAGATGACCTTCCCCGCGGCCACCAAGCACGTGCGCGTGCTCGAGGGGGCCCGACTCGTCCGCCGCCGCGTCGTCGGCCGGCAACATCTCTGCCGCCTCGACGCCGCGCCGCTGAAGGAAGCGACGTCCTGGACCGAACAGTTCCGCAAGAACTGGGAGGTCCGCTTCGAAGCACTGGACTCGCTCCTCGACGAGATGAAGTCCGAAGAACAACCGCGTACTCGCCGCCCCTGAGTTTCACCGCACCGTCACAAGGAACAAATGAACCCCACCAAAGAAATGCAACTCTCGACCCCCACGGACACCACCATCGTCATCACCCGCTCGTTCGACGCGCCGAGTCGGCTCGTGTGGGCGGCGATGTTCACTCCGGACAAGATGCGCCGCTGGATGCTTCCTCCCCCGGGGTTCACCATCACCACGCTCGAGTGCGACCCTCGCGTAGGTGGCGGGCTCGAGCTCGCCTGGAAGAGCGAGGAGGCCGATCCGGCCATGACACTCCGAGGCGTGTTCACGGAGGTGGTCCTGCACGAACGGATCGTTCACACCGAAACGATGGCGCTCGGATCAGGACAGGTCATCGGCTCGCTCGTCGAGAAACACGAGTTCGCCGAGCAAGGCGGCGTCACCACGATGCGCATCACGCAGACATACGCCTCGAAGGAGGCCCGTGACGGCGCGATCGCGTCCGGCATGGATCAGGGCATGGAGGCTTGCTACAAGCAGCTCGACACGGTGCTCACTCAGTAGGCAGTGCGCACGATCACAGCCCGAGCGCGTTGACGAGGGCGATGCGAACCGATTCGGATTCGGCGTCGACCATCAGGATCTGGCCCTCGTCGACGCGGACATGCCAGTAATACGAGAGGCCATGTGACGAGACGAGGTCCATCATCGCCGCCGCGTTCGCGACGTCATCGAAGCTCAGCTGCCAGACCAGCGCCGTGGACCCGGCCACGCTCAGCACGTCGAAGCGGTCTCCGCTGAGCTTCACGGCCTGCTCCATGTCCATCCCGGAGAACCAGTAGTCGTAGTAGACGAGCAGCCCGACCGCGCCCAGCGAGTCCGTCTCGTGATGCTCGAACGACCCCTCGGTGAGCGCGGGCACGTCCAAAAATTCGGGAGGCGTGGGCTCGCTCTCGCCGGCCAGATCGAGCTGCAGCAGCCGGCGCGTCGACAGCGGCGGATCGGCGTACAGATCGCGGACGCCCTGGGGACCCGCCGCGGCGTACGCGCTGTGGGTGTACGGCGCCCCGAGGCCATACGGCGTGACGTAGAGGGCCATCAGGTACGGCGAGGGATCGAGCAGAGCCTGCCTCAGCCTGAGCGCGCGCATCTCCAGGAGCATTGCCGCCAGGTCCAGGCTGCCCACGTCGATGCCGTTCAGCGCGCCGACCACCAGCTGCTGATAGAACGAGGCCTCACCTTCGACCAGTGAGCGAGCGCCGAGGTCGGAGTCGCTGGTCGTGGCGAAGCTCTCCATGTACGCGTCCAGATCGACCTCCTGATCCTGCGCGGCGTGAACGAGCTCGTGAAACAGCGTGGAGTTCTGACTGATGCTGTCGTTTCTGCCGCCGCGATCGATGACGGTGATGTCCTTCGTGTCCGTCGAGTAGTAGGCCGCGATGTTCTCCACCTGCCGCGCGTCGAGCGAGCTCGGGTCCAGCGCCCCGAGCTCCACGAAACCGAGGTAGCTGAGCGCCGTCTCTTCGTAATCCGGACTGGGCCGGGGCTCCTCCGGGGGCATGGCCTCGAGCTCGTCCGCAAACGTCGCCTCATCGATCACGCGGATGGGGACGCTCATCGGCTCCATGCCACGCAGGCAACTCACGGCGGAGAGCCAGCCCTGCTGGCAATCGGCGAGCGCGACGTCGCAGGCAGCGGGCACGTCGCAGTCCGCCACCGGCACCTTCTCGACGTAGGGATAGTCGAGCCCGGGCCCGCTCTCCTGCGACTCGTCGTCGCTCGAACAGCCCGCCAGCGCGAGCGCGAGCACCATCGCCAACGCCAATGTGCAGTGCCGCAGGCCGATCACTCGGAAAGCTCCATGTAGCAGGTGACGAGCTCGGCGCAGCTCAGGCGCGAGCAGAAGACCACGGACCCAACGAACTCCGGCTCGTACGCCTTGAGGTTGTCGACACACGAACCGACATCAGCGTCGAGACCACACGCAAACTCGTTGGCGCTGATCTCCATGCAGGAATCGACCACCGCCGAGCTCGGCTCGAAACCGACCGTCGCCTCGTCCCAGCACGCAGCAAGGTAGGCGTCCGTCGCGATGTCCCTGCAGCTCGAGCCCGCCACGCACGGCGCCATGGCGTCCAGGAACGCTTCGCTCACCGAGGTCGTCAGCCGAAACTGGTCGCAGCCCTGCATGCACGAGTCGCTGCTCCCCACGGCGCAGGCGCTGACGCGCGAGCACAGGCTGGCACAGAAGCCAAGCTCGTCGTCCTCGCCGCCCTCGCACGCGAGAACGCCGCTCAACCCGAGGACGACCCACAGCAAACTCCCGCAACGCACGCCCCCACGATCACAGAAGGGCGCCAAGGCCGCAACTGCCAAGGTCGCGGCTTGGCTTCGTCCCTGATCTTCCGCGCCGCGCTAGCCTCAGGGCGCGGCGCGACGAGCCCGTCGCTTACCGGTTTTCACGGCCGGAGCGAGAGTGACGCGGACGAAATCGTAGACGTCGAACAGGTCCCGCGGGGCTTGACCCTGCTCGGTGAGCTTGCCGGAGACGAAGCGTGCGACGGCCAGCATCCTCGTGTACCCAGCAGCGTTCGGTCGAGCTGGAGCAGTGCCGCGTGAGCCGGTTGCCTTGAGCTGGAGGCGGAAGGCGACGGGATGGACACAGACGTGCTGCGCCGGGTGTACCAGCGCCGAGAGGGCGGTGGCCATCTCCCAGCGCGGAGGCTCCCCGAGCCCGGCCAGGGCAGCGACGTAGCGATCGAAGCGTTGCTCGTAGGCACCCGCACCGTGGAGCAGCTCGCGCACGGCCACGGCCAGTCCACGCTGCTGCTCGAGATCGTTGGGTCTCGGCTTCTTGAGCTGAGCTTCCGGCACGAGATCCGTGCGACTCAGCGACGTGGTGACCTGCTCCCAGAGCTGCCCGTACGAATGGCTGCTGATGAGCGCGTCGAGCGCAGTTTTGGAGAGTTTCTCCTGAGCTTCCAGGATCGTCGGCGCGCGATGCCCCGGCAGGCGCTGCTCGGCACCTTCGCCTCGAATGTCGGCCACCCATTTCGGATCCAGGAGACCCGCCCCGTAGGTCTCGTGGAGTCGCACGAGCTGATCGAGAAACTGGCGCCCCGTTCCCGCGCTCGAAGGGTCCGCCTGTTCACGTGCGGCGAGCTTCTTTCGCAAGCGCTCGAAGGCCGCGATTTGTTCGGCAGTGGGCTTTTCCACCTTGCGCATGAAATGGTGGAAACCACTGGCCAGGGTTCGTTCCTCGCCGTCCTCGAACAGGTAGCCGCGCTTTCCACCATCCTCCCAGGCCAGGATCCCTACTCCCCATTCCTTGCGGAGGGTGTGGTCGAAGATCGAGTAGGAACCCGTGTCGCTGGTCGGTGATGTCATGAGGACTCCGTGGAAACGCGGGCAGCGAAGACCGAACGTAGAAACGAGCGCTTCGCTGCAGTTCAGGCGCTTTGCGCGTCCGAACTCTCGCGGCTGGGTAAGTTGCAGGGCCCGATGACAATCGCCACGGCGCCGTGCGCTGGGAAAACCTATCCTAGCACAAGAACCGTCACGGCACCCCATCGATACTGGGCGCCCGCGTATCAACGACTGGCTGCCGGTTCTCCGAAAACGCGCGCGATCAGCTTTCCCGGCGACGCCGTCACCAGCGTGGCCCCGCAGTCACCCGCCGGCAGCAGCCACAGCTTCTTCGCCTGGCCGACCCCTTCCGCAGGCGTCCACCCTTCAACGCCCGGCTCGAGACGCCGTGCGTAGACCTGCCCGTCTTTTTCGTCGCTCCAGGCCACGGTGACCGCGCCGCAATCGGCGATCACGGCATCGAAGTGTTCGACGCGCGCGGTGGCACGCTCGAGCTCCACGGCCTTTGTCCAGGTTGCCGTGCGCGGATCGAAGATGCACGCGTTGAGGCCTTGGCCCGTGAGTTTTTGGGGATCGTCGGGCGCGGTCATCCAAACCGTCAGCACTCGACCATCGCGTAGCGGTAGTGCCCGAAACCCTACGGTTC
>DATLIL010000847.1:0-8280 GCA_035539475.1 Polyangiaceae bacterium | reverse complement strand
CAGGACGATCTGGCGCAATCACACGCGCGTCCTCGATCTGCTCGAGCGCATGCGTTCGGCGCTGCTCGTCGGAGTCGTGCTCTACGGCTGCGCGGGCCTACTCGTGCGCCTGCTGGACAACGTGGTCGCCCGTTTCGACGTCTCGCCGCTCCTGGGTCATTCCGCCGGCGTAGGTTGGGCCGGCTGGAATGCGCTGCTCTTCGCCATCGCCGCGTCGTCGGCGTCGCTGTGTGCTTGGGGGCGCAGCCAGGCAAGGCGATGGCTCGGCCGTGTGATCCTCGCTGCGATCCCGCTGCTCGCGC
Organism: Polyangiaceae bacterium; assembly: GCA_035539475.1. Taxonomy (GTDB): domain Bacteria; phylum Myxococcota_A; class Polyangia; order Polyangiales; family Polyangiaceae; genus PMG-095. The sequence goes on along the minus strand of DATLIL010000847.1, from coordinate 7,978 downwards.
TGGCCATCCTCTATCTCGGCTTCGTCTGGCGCTCCGCGTTGTAGCGACGTCGCCGGCTCACGTCAGGCTCCAAGGTGAACAAAGGGAGGAGCGTCACGATTCGCCGACGTCGTGACGCTGAGAGAAAGGTGGAAAAGCCACCACTGACTGATGTCGCAGCCGAATGCCCGACGAACGAGCGAAAGATCCCGAGCGCACCGTACAAGGCGGCGCTCCCGTCTATGTCGTACAGCGTCGCAGCCGGCCGCTGCTGCTGCGACAGGTCAAAGGCGCCGGGATGCCGCGCGAGGTGCGCCTGGAGCTCGACGAGCTCATCGTCGGTCGTAGCGGCGATGCCCAGCTTTCGATCGACAGCGGAGCCGTCTCCCGACGCCACGCGGCGCTACGCCGCTCGGGCGATCATTATCTCTTCGTCGATCTCGACAGCAGCAACGGCATCTACGTGAACGGCACGCGGGTCACGTCCACGGAGTTGCACGACGGAGACATGCTCCAGATCGGCGACACGCTCTTTCTCGTCGTCGCGACCGAGAGCACGCTCTGACGGAGCCCTGCGTCAGACTGAACGGATGGTCAGGTATAGAAGTTAAAAGTATAGTAATATCGCATGGTTGTCGGACTGCATTGCTCCCCGAGTGGCTATCGGAGACGGAGCGCCCATGCAGTACCGCGCGCAGCTGCCGCTCTCCGCTGTTCGAGACCTGATCGGCATCGTTCGATCGATGTACTTCGGGTGGCAGGAGCGCGGCGTCACACAGGACAAGCTCGACGAGCTCGTGCACGTCGGTCGGGAGTTGCGTGAAGCTCTCGAGCTTGCCGCGCGCACGGAGCCGGACACGGTCGGGCACCGCGCCGCGTGGGTGCGAGCAGAACGCGCCACGGCCGCCCTCTGCTCGATGATCGCCATGGACGAACCAGTGCGTCCGACCGTCGTGGCGGCAGTGAATCGAGCGAGGCGACCGACGCGCTAGTGCTCGGCGGTCGCGGTGACGACGCCGTCGGCGGGCTTCGGCCGTGAGCGGCGCAGGCGCAGTACCAGCCGTCCGGCGATGACGTAGAAGGCGGGCACCACCAGCAAGCTGAGAGCGGTGGAGACCACGAGCCCGCCGATCACCGCGACCGCCATCGGTACGCGCGTCTCCGAGCCTTCGCCGAGGCCGAGCGCGGCCGGGACGGCGGCCATCAACGTGGCGAACGACGTCATCAGGATCGGGCGCAGGCGGATGGGGCCGGCGGCGAGCATGGCGTCGTGCGGGTTCTTGCCTTCGCCTTCCTGCAGCTGGCGTGCGTAGTCGACCAGGATGATGGAGTTCTTCTTGGCAATGCCCATCAGCAGCAGGATGCCGATCATGCTGAAGATGTTGATCGACTTGCCGAACGCCATCAGGCCGAAGGCGGCGCCCGCCACGGACAGCGGCAGGATGGTGAGCACCGTGACGGGATGGAGCAGCGAGTTGAACTGCGCGGCCAGCACCATGTAAGCGACGATGATGCCGAGCACGAGCGCGAAGAGCAGCCCGGACATCGAGTCGCGGAAGGCGACGCTCGAGCCCCCGAGCACCAGCCGCGTGCCGTCGGGGACCTTCTTCTGTAGGGCCTCCACCGAGGCGAGCGCCTTGTCCTGCGAGCTGCCGGGGGCGACGTTGCCGTAGATGGTGATGGCGCGCTCGCGATCGCGGCGGGTGATCGACTGCGCGGCAGGATGCTCGTGCTGTGAAACCAGGGCCGACAGCGGCACGAGCTGGCCTGCCGGGGTGCGCAGCTTGAGCTGCCCCAGGCTCTCGGGGCGGGAGCGCTGCTCGGCCAGGAGGCGCACGCGTACGTCGATGCGCCGGCCAGCGCTGGTGAACTTACCGACGCGGGCGCCGCCGACCATGGCGTTCACGGCCTGGGCCACCTCCGTGACGCTCAGGCCGAGATCGGAGATGCGCGCTCGGTCGGGTTCGATGGCGAGCTCCGGCTGTCCGAGCTGATAGTCGGTGTCGATGTCGACCACGGTTCCGCTGGCGGCGAGGTCGCGGCGCACCTGCTCCGAGACGTCGATGAGCTGCGCCCAGTCCGAGCCGCGCACGCTGAACTCGATCGGAAAGCCGCGCTGCGCCGTGAAGCCGGACTGCGAGAGGTCCATCACGATGCCCTTCAGGCCGGGGATCGAGTTGAGCTCCTTGCGCAGCATGCCCATGAACTCGGTCTGTTTCATCGTCCGCTCCTTGGGATCCTTGAGCGTGACGAAGGCGACGCCGGTGTTGACACCCTGACCGCCGAAGCCGCCGATGACGAAGAAGCCCTTGGCCACCTCGGGACGCGCGTTGATGATGGCCTCGGCCTTCTTCATCACCCGCTCGCTCTCCTCCAGGCTCGAGCCGACGGCGGTCTGGAGCCGGACCATGATCCGGCTCTGGTCCTGGGAAGGCACGAACTCACTCGGCAGCTTGCTGAACACGACCGCGGAGCCGGCCATGACCCCGGCCGTGGCCAGGAGCACGATCAGCGGGCGGCGCAGGCCGACGGCCAGGACCCGCGCGTAGCCGCGGCGCAGCCCGTCGAAACGGCGATCGACCCAGGCGCCGAAGCGCGAGGTCCGCGCCTTGGGTTTCGACAGCAGCTGCGCGCAACGAGCCGGTGCCAGCGTGATCGCCTCGACGTAGGAGAAAGCGACGGCCAGGGACAGCGTGACGCCGAACTGGAAGAAGAAGCGCCCGATCACGCCCTGCATGAACACGACGGGCACGAAGATGGCGATGATGGCGACGGTGGCCGCGAGCGCTGCGAACTTGATCTCGTGCGTGCCGTCGATCGAGGCGCGCACTGGGTCCTTGCCCATCTCCACGTGGCGATGGATGTTCTCCATCACCATGATCGCGTCGTCGACCACGATGCCGACGGCCAGCGCCATGGCCAGCAGCGTGAACGTGTTGAGCGTGAACCCCATGAAATAGATCACGGCCAGCGTGCCGAGCAGGCTCATGGGGATGGCCAGCACCACGTTCATCGTGGAGGAGACCGAGCCGAGGAAGAGCCAGCACACGATGGCCGTGAGCAGCACCGACAGGAACAGCTCGTGCTCGATGTCCTTGACGGAGCGCTCGACGAATTTCGACGTGTCGAACATCACGTCGGCGCGCATGCCGTCGGGCAGTCCCTTGCGGATCTCGTCGAGGGCCTTGTTGATCTCCTGCGCCACGGCCACGGTGTTGGCGCCGCGCTGCTTTTTGACGCCCAGGCCCTGGGCCGTTTGCCCGCCGACGCGCGCCACGCTGCGCGCATCCGCAAAGCCATCCTCGACCAGCGCGATGTCGCGCAGGTAGACGGGCGAGTTGCCGCCTTTGACGATCAGGGCCCGGAACTCGTCCAGGCTGAGCGCCTCGCCCAGCACGCGCACGTCGATCTCGCGCCCGCCCGACTCGATGCGCCCGGCCGGCAGTTCGACGTGCTCGCGCTCCAGGGAGCGAAGGACGTCCTGAACGGTGACGCCGCGCTGATCCATGCGTGGCGCGTCGAGCCAGACACGGACGTTGCGCTCCTGGAAGCCGCCGAGCATGACCTCGCCCACGCCCGGCACCGTCTGCAGCTTTTCTTTGACGCGATAGCGCGCGTAGTCGGTGACCTGCTGGCGCGGGAACGGGCCCGACACCGCCACCCACATGATCGGCTGATCTTCGGGGTTGGTCTTGGAGATGACGGGCGGATCGAGGTCCTTGGGCAGCGTACGCGCGGCTTGCGAGACCTTCGTCTGCACGTCCTGCAGCGCCAGATCCACGTCGCGTGCGATATCGAGCTCGACCGTGATCTGCGCACTGCCCTGGCGCGACGTCGAGGTGAGCGATTTGACCCCTTCGACCTGCGCCAGCGCGTCCTCGAGAACCTGCACGACGTCGTTCTCGATCACCTCCGGCGCCGCGCCTTCGCGGGTGACGCTGACCGAGATGGTGGGGAAATCGACGTCGGGCATCTGGCTGACGCCGATGCGCTGGGCCGCGACGATGCCGAAGACGATGGTCGCCATCATCAGCATCCAGGCCAGGACCGGACGCTTGACGCTGACCTCGGTGATCGTCCCGGAGCGCCTCCGCCAGAGGAAGCCGCGGCGGTCGGGCTCTTTGGCGGAGTGGGGGAGGCGCCTCCGACGCGAACCTTGGCGCCCTCCTTGAGCGCCTCGGCCCCGCGCACGACGAGGTCTTCACCCGGCTTGAGACCCGAGCTCACCTCGACCTCACCGCGCTCGGTGCGCAGGCCGAGCACCAGCACGCGCTCCTGGGCCACACCGCCCGCGACGACGAAGGCGAGAAAGCCCTTCTCGCTGGGCCGGATCGCTGTCTGCGGCACGACCAGCGCGGAGTCGCTGGCTCCCACGGGGACACGGACCTCGGCGAAGACGCCGGGCCGGAGCTTCTCGGGCTCCACGACTTCACCGACCACGGGCACCATGCGCGAGCTCGCCTCGGCCGAGCCGGCGATGTGGGTCAGCTTGGCGGAGTAGCGCTCGCCCGAGCCGCCGCGCGCGGCGAAGTTCACGAGCATGCCGTGGCTCAGCCGCCCCGCCTCTTCTTCGGTGACCTTGAAGCGCAGGAGCAGTGGGTCTTTGCGGATCAGCGTGGCCAGCACCGTGCCGGCCTGGACGTACTGGCCGGTCTGCACGCTGCGCGTCTGGATCGCGCCCGCGATGGGCGCCCGCACGCGCGCGTCGCGGAGGTTCAGGTTGGCCAGCGAGAGCGCGGACTGCGCCTGGGCCTCTTCGGCCTGTGCGGTGGCGAGCCTGGTCTGCCACTGGCTGAGCTCGCTCGACGACGCGACGCCCTCGGCCGTGAGCTTGGTCATGCGTTCGAGCTCTCGCTCGGCTTCCGATCGCGCGGCCTTGGCGCGGTCGAGCGACGCCTTGGACTGGCTCGCGGCGAGCTGGTAGCGCTGCGGCTCGATCTCGGCGAGCAGCGTGCCCTGCTTCACCTCGTCGCCCTCGCGGAAATGCAGGCTCTCGAGTGCCCCGGCCACGCGCGCGGTGACCTGAACGTTTTCGAATGCCTCGACCGCGCCCACTGCCCGGATCTCGTAGTCGATGCGCCGAGGCTCGAGCCGGAGCACCTCGACCGGAAATGTCGTCTCACGCGGGCGAGGCGTCTCTTGCGCAGCCTTGTCTCGATTCGAGCACGAGAGCAGCACGAGCCCGCAGAGACAGGCCAGTAGTCGGCGTTTCGTGACAGGACGGAGGTTCACTTCGATTTCTCGGGCCGGCGCCAGGCGAAGCGTACTATGCCCGGGAGTGAGGAGAAAGCCGTGGCATTTGACCCCACGACGAGTGATCAGCGTCTAGCACGCTTGCGCCGGGTCCGCCGCGTGGCGCTCGTTCTGGGCGGCTTGCTCTCGACGCTGGTCGTGCTCGGCCTCAGGCGTTGCTTCTAGAAGCCAATGACCGAACACGTCGAGCGCCTGAATGCTTCCCACTTCGACGAGGCGATGGCCTTCTTGAACGAGGTCTTCGCCGTCCACGGCCCGCACGACTTCGCCCGCATGCTGCCGGGTGTCTACCAACCCGACGACGAGCACATGCAGCACAACCTGGCGCTACGCCGGGACGGCCGCCTGATCTCGATCGTCGGTGTGTTCCCGGTCACGCTCCACATTGGGGCCGAGCGCCTGCGCCTGGCGGGCATCGGCGGCGTGAGTGTGGCTGGCGATCTGCAGGGCCAGGGTCACTTCGATCGAATGATGCGCCAGGCGCGCGACGCGGTCGGGCGTGACGGCTATCAGCTCTCGCATCTGAACGGGCGGCGCCACCGCTACCGCCGCTTCGGCTGGGAGGTGACGGGCACCGATCTTCGCTGCGTGATCCAGCCCAAGAACCTGGCGCACGCCTTTACCGGCGCTCAGCTGCCGTCGCTCAGCCTCGAAGCGCTGAGCGACGCGCCCGACGCTACCCTCGTGCAGCGCCTGCTCGAGCTGCACGACTCGCAGGTGATTCACGCGGAGCGCAGCGCCCTGCGTTTTCCACGGTTGCTGCGCAGCTGGCACCACCGAGCCCTGGTGGCGCGCGACGAGAACGGGGACGTGGTCGGTTACGCCAGTGGAGACAGCGAGAAGCGCCAGATCGCCGAGCTGGTGGCTGCTTCGCCTCGTCACGCCATCGCCGTCCTGCGCGCCGTTGCCCAGCGCTGGGACGGCAAGCTCGAGCTCGGCCTGCGCGCGCTGCCCTCCGAGCTCACGGACGAGCTCGGGCGCATCGCCGAGCACGTCGACCTGCGTGCCAGCGGCAACTGGCAGATCTGGGACTTTGCTGCGGTCACCGCGGCGCTGCTGCGAGCCCGCCACGCCGCGCGAGCGCTGCCCGACGGCCGCGTCGTCGTGCGGGCGAGCGGCGCGGCAGAATGCTACGCGCTCTGGGTCGATGGCGAGCGGGCCGGCTGCGAGCGAATCGACGCGGCGCCGGACCTCGAGGCGCCGCTCGAAGAGCTCACGCGCATCCTCTTCGGGCCGCTGCCGCCGGCGCTCGTCCGGGAGCTGCCGCGCGCGGCTCGGGCGCTCTCTTCCTGGTGCCCGCTCCCGCTTGGGCTGTCGCCACAGGATCAGGTTTGATGATCACTGCTTTATTCAAGTACGCTGCATGGGAACGCTCCCCTACGGGGAGGGAGGTGGCCTCCCACATCGGCGCCTTCGTGGGTTGCAGAGCTGCGCAAGCTTGCGCGGCGGCTGGGATCGGCTCGGAGGCCGCTCGGTGCTCCGTTCGGCTTGTGCAATCGGGCCTGCGGTGGCAGAAGAGACTTTGCCCCAAGCTGCTATGAGCCAGGACGATCCTGCCGCCCGCGACGACGACGCAGAGAGCCCCGCGAGCGACGACGACCGCACGACGGTGCCGCCGAGCGACGACGAGCCCGTCGCGGCCTTGTCGCGGCGTTCACGGCTCGTGCTGGCCGACTCGGTGCCACCTCCTCCTCCCGACATCGTGGCCGCCGAGGCGACCGAAGAGTTCCCGATCGACGTCGAGCTCGGCGATGACGAGGTGGCCGCGAGCTCCCAGGCCCGCGACCAGTATCTGAACAAGGTCATCGCCGACCGCTACGAGATCGAGTCGTACCTCGGGCGCGGCTCGATGGGCACGGTCTATCGCTGCCGGCACAGGGTGCTCGACAAGCACTTCGCCGTGAAGATCATCCGCCACGAGCTGGCGCGTGAGGCCGAGGCGGTCGGTCGCTTCGTCACGGAGGCCAAGGCCGCCTCCGCCATCGGCAGCAAACACATCGTGGAGGTACTCGATTTCGGCGAGCTGCCGGACGGCGCCGTCTACATCCTGATGGAGTACCTGCACGGCCAGACGCTGTACAAGGAGCTCGAGCAGACGCCGCGGCTAGCGCCGGCGCGCGCCATCGACATCGCCATTCAGATCGCAGGCGCGCTCGGCGCTGCCCACCACGCGGCGATCGTGCACCGCGACCTCAAGCCCGACAACGTGTTCCTGACCCGCGCCGCCGGTAAGGATTTCGTGAAGATCCTCGACTTCGGCATCGCCAAGGTCCAGCGCTCGGGCAGCAAGCTGACCCAGGCCGGTACGGTGATCGGCACGCCCGCCTACATGTCGCCCGAGCAGGCCATGGGCAGGGAGACGGATCAGCGCACCGACGTCTACGCGCTCGGCATCATGCTCTACGAGATGGTCTGCGGGCAGGTGCCCTTCGATGCCGAGAGCCCGCTGGCGGTCCTGCAGATGCAGGTGACGGAGACGCCGAAGCCAATCTCCGAGCTCTTGCGTCCGGGCGAGTCCGTGCCCGGTGGTTACGCCGAGGTCGTCACCAAGTGCCTGGCCAAGCATCCCGCCGATCGCTTCCAGAGCATGGACGAGGTCAAAGAAGTTCTGGAGACCATCGCCTCCGGGGTGGTGCCGGAAGTGCAGCTGCCCCCGTCGTCCGGGCGGCCGTCGATCACCACGCTGCGCAACGCCGCGGCGGAGGTCGGCACGGCCACGCTGCTGACCGAGGACGACGTCTCGTCG
>DATLIL010000846.1:0-4884 GCA_035539475.1 Polyangiaceae bacterium | reverse complement strand
CTTCGAGTACCTGCTCACCACCGGTCTCGAGGTCCACGGCGCCGAAGCCTTGCGCCAGCGCCCCCTGCGGGCGGGGACGCGCGTTCTGGACATTGGCTGCGGGTTCGGTGACACCACGCGCACCATTGCGGCTCAGGTCGGCCCGCACGGCCAGGCCTGGGGCGTCGACTGCGCCGGCAACTTCATCCGTCGAGCGAGCGAGGATGCGCAGAGGAGCGGTGTACGGAACGCGACGTTCTTCGTCGCGGACGTTCAAGGCGACGACCTCCGGGGCGAGTACGACCGCGCGTTCTCGCGCTTCGGGACCATGTTCTTCGCCCTGCCCGGCCTTGCGCTACGCAACATCCGTCGCGGCCTCGCTCCCGGCGGCGAGCTCACGATGGTTGTCTGGCGGCGGCGTGAAGACAATCCGTGGCTCCACGAAGCCGAGAAGCGGGTGAAAGCGCTCTTGCCGGCGAGAGAAGCGACGGACGACGTGCACTGCGGCCCCGGGCCGTTCTCGATGGCCAGCCGAGAGCTGGTCAGCGACCTGCTCCAGAGCGCCGGTTACGACGGGATCACGTTCGCGCGATTCGACGCCGACATCTGTATCGGCAGAGACCTCGACGACGCCGTCGAATTCGCCATGGCGCTCGGCCCCGCCGGCGAGATGATCCGCCTAGCTGGCGCCGAAGGCAAAAGCCGCGAGCCCCGCATCCGGCAGGAGCTCCGCGACACGCTTTTGACGTTCGCTCGTCCCGACGGCGTGTGGGGTGGCTCCAGCACCTGGATCGTCAGCGCACGCAACCCGGCCGAAGTCTAGCGGGCACGTCGCATTCGCCGAGCTCGATAGTCTGCTCGATGCCGATCTCGGCCAGGAATTCGCGGTCGTGGCTCGCGACGATGAGGCCCCCCGGCCAGAGCCGTAGCGCGTCCGTGAGGGCGCGCAGACCGACGAGATCGAGGCTGAAGGTGGGCTCGTCCAGGACCAACAGCTCCACCGCTGGCGTCCGCGAAAACAGTGCGATCAAGGCGGCGCGGGCGCGTTCTCCCGGGCTGAGTGAACGGAGGGGGCGTTCGGCGAGGGCCAGCGGGAAGCGGTGGGTGACGAGGATGCGAGCGGAGTCCGCGTCGGGAACAAAGAGCTCGCGCAGGTGTTCGCGTAGGGAGCAGTCGAGCAGCCAGTTGCTGCCACCCTGGGCGATGACGCCGATGCGTGAGAGGTCGGCCTGGACAGACCCGCTGTCGGGGCGGCGCAGGCGTGTGACGATTTCGAGTAGCGTCGTCTTGCCGGCGCCGTTGGGACCGACGAGCGCAACGCGGTCGCGGTTCAGGCTGAGGTCAACATGGGTGAAGAGCGCGCGGTCGGCGGCGTTCGCAGAGACGCCGCGCAGGGTGACGAGCGGTTGAGCATCGGCGGGAGGGAGGACGGGCAGCGGGAGCGCCAGATCGAGGTCGACGTTGAGGGCGCGGCGTGAGGCGGCGGTCCAGTCGCGCAGGGCCTCGATGCGTTGCTGGCGGATCTGGGCAAAGCGCCCCTGGTAGACTTGTGCCTGGCTGCGCTTCTGGTTGAGGCGAATGCGGGCCGTACAGCGATCGAGCTCGCTGGTGCGTCCGCGGCGCTTCTTCCGGTCGCGTCGGCGAGCGATGTGAGCAATATCTGCTTCTCGGTCAGTCAGGCGCTGCAGGTTGCGGGCGTAACGCTGCTCTTGAGCCAGATGATCTTGCTCGAGATGTTGCTCGAGCTGGCTGAGGGAACCGCCGAAGTAGTGACCGCCGGCTTCGCTCAGGACTAGAAAATGGCGGAGATCGCCGAGGAGACGGCGGTCGTGTGAGGCGACGATCACGCAGCCGGGAAATGCGGCGAGCCAGGCTCGCAGCCAGGTCACCGCTGCGTCGTCGAGGTGCAGCGTGGGCTCGTCGAGGAGGAGGATTTCGGCGCGAGACGTGCGAGCAGCGTCGAGGGCGAGGCGACGCAGCTCGCCGCGGCTCAGCGCTTCGGACCGCTCGTCGAGCTGAGGCACGAAGTGTGGTGTGCTCCGCACGCGAACAAGGCCCGAACTTTCACGCGCCTCACCAGCGATCAGTGAGAGGAGCGTGGACTTGCCAACGCCGTTGCGCCCGACGAGGGCCACATGCTCGTGCTCCATGCGCAGGTTCAGACCCTCGAACAGAGCGCGGCCGCTCGCGGTCTTGACGGAGACGTCTTTCAGTTCGATCGACGCAGGCATCAGCGCGCTCCTTTCAAGCTGTTCTGTAGGCGCGCCATCACGGCGGGCGAGGCTTGCACCTGCAGCTTCAGGCCGGTGTCGCCGGCTTCGGTGGCGAGCACCCGACAGTTGGCATAGATCAGGCTCAATTGCTGCGAGAGCCTGTACGGCACGAAGAGCGTCTTCTGTTCTTCTCCGCTGCGAACCAACGCGATCAGCTGCTGCTCGAGGTCGGCAACGGCCGTGGCGTCGTGAGCGCTCAGCATCCGCCAGGGGTGACCCTCGCACAACGCTGCTAGCTCGCTCGGGTCGGGACGCTCTGGTAGGCGGTCGAGCTTGTTGAACACGTAGAAGCGCGGCACCCGCCCGGCACCGATCTGCTCGATGAGCCGGAGTGTGGTCTCTAGCTGGAGCTGCCGCTCGGGATCGGACACGTCGACGACGATCAGGAGCAAGGAGGCCTCGCTGATCTCCGAAAGGGTCGAGTGAAAGCTTGCCAGCAGGCGCTCGGGCAAGCGGCGGATGAATCCGACCGTGTCGCTCAGCACGATCTCGCCGCCATGGCGGGTGAGGCAGCGGGAGGTGGTGTCGAGCGTTTCGAACGGCATGTCCCGGGCCGAAAGCTCGGCTCGGGTCATCGCGTTCATCAGCGAGGTCTTGCCGGCGTTGGTGTAGCCGACCAGAGCGACGCGCTGGCAGGAACTGCGCTGTCGGCGCTGAACCTGGCTGCCCGCCTCACAGCTCGAGAGCGCAATCTTGAGCTGTTTGAGGCGACCGTCCAGCTTGCGCGCCATCAGCTCCGAGGCGGTTTCACCAGGACCGCGCGCGTACTTGTTGCCACCCGTCTGCTGGTCCATGTCGAGCCCCAGGCCACGAATCCGCGGGCGCAGGTACTCGAGCTGGGCGATCTCGACCTGAATGCGAGCCTGTCGCGTGCGCGCGTGGCGCAAGAACACGTTCAGGATCACCGCCTCGCGATCGCACAGCGGCATGCCGAGGGCGTCTTCGAGGTTGCGGGTTTGAGACGGCGTCAGCTCTGCGTCGAGCACGAGCATGGTCGCGCCATGGTCGCGCGCCCGCTCGGCGATGGCCTGCGCCGTGCCGGGGCCGAGCAGCGTGCGTGCATGCGGCCGGGTCAGGTGATGAATCTCCTGACCCACCACGCGCCCGCCCTGGTGCTCGACCAGCGCGACGATCTCGGCCAGCTGCGCGGCGCGCGCAACCGGATCGCGTTCGGGGCCGACCGATACGACGTAGCACGCAGCGTCTTCGGGCCCCGTTGTCGCGGCGTCGCGATCGAAGCGCTCGATGAGCTTTTCGAGCTCGCCGTCATCGGCCAGCGGCACCTCGGAATGCTCGGCAACAGGTCTGGAATTGAACTTGAGCATGCAAAACCCCTTTCGTCGGATATCGACTCTCGAACTGCGGACACACCTTCGCGCTCGCGCTCCCAGCCTCGGAAACGGCGCGGTTTTGCGGGTTCGCGCCAGCGGCGTGCCCGACGCCCACTCGGCCTCACCTCCCCCGTCGCCTCAGTTTGCGGCCTAGCGCGAAACGCTAGGCGGCACGCAATGAGCCGGGCGAACAGAACGTGGACGAGGAGCTCGATGCTCCGTGGCGTAACCTTCGCAAAGACGGGAAAACGAGCAGCTCAGACGCTGCGCCACGTCGCAAAGCGACGTCGCGCGGCTGCCTCGAGCAGCTCGGTCAGGGTCTCAGACGAACTCGTACAGCCACATAGTGCTCGCATACTTAACACAGCACGCAGCGCGGTCAAGCGCTGCGACGAGAGAAACATGCCGTGTCCCCCACGAACGGTCAGGGAACATCGGTGCTAAATGTCGCCGCGCCCACGATGGTGAACGGCTCGTCTGCATCGATGTAGATCGCGTTGACGTCCTGCAGCTCGTCATACCCCGATTACCTGCCGCAAGCGGACGAGACGACTTGACGATAGAAGCCGAGCTCGTCGCGCCAGTACTCGCCGTCGAAGGGCCAGAGGACGTGTTCCTCGTCTGGCTTCACGACGCCGAAGATCTTGGCTTCGGCCTTGCTGACCTGTCCCGTGGTGATCTTTTGATCGAGGATGTTGCGCTCGGCAACGGTGAGATCAATGAGCACTTTCTCACCAGAGCGCCAGAACTCGTTCAGCTCCTCGAGGTTGCGGCGATAGCGCTGCAGGGCGAGCTCACCCGCCTGGCGCACCGCCAGATCGCGGGCCAGCTCGAGCGCGTCCCCCACGGTCATGCCGATGCTCGAGCGCCGAAAGCCGGGCGCCGACCTCTCGAAGCGCTTCCGCTCGTCCTCGAGCAACGCGACGTAGTCGATGTTGCGCAGGAGCTGGCGATCGCTCAGAGCAATTTCAACGATCGGTCTGACCCGCTCGTCGATGTCGCCTTTGCCTGCACGCACGTCGAGCAGGAACTTGTAGAAGGCTTCCTCCTGGTTTTCCCCGGAATACTTCTTCAGGATCTCCGCCTCGGGGTAGAACGCTCTCGGAAAGTACGGCGCCTGGATGGTGTGAATGTTGCCGAGCGCCTTGGGGTAGTGGCCGGCCATGAAGTAGGCCCAGGACTCCTCGAACAGCGCGTCGAGCCAGTACTCGCTCGCCTCGTCCACGCCGTTCCAGTACTTCACCGCCGCGGAGAGCTTGGTCTCGTTGACGTTCGGAGCGTTCGTCTCCGCGTCCAGCGTG
>DATLIL010000845.1:0-3512 GCA_035539475.1 Polyangiaceae bacterium | reverse complement strand
CTCGGTGTAGACGTAGACGGCGTCTGCCTGGGCGTCGTAAACGACGCCGTTCAGGGGCAGCCATTCCGCCTCGATCTGATCGCCCAGGTCGAGGCCTGCGACCTCGACTTCGACGAGCTGTCCGCGGATCGTCTTCGTCATCCTGTCGAAGAACTCGGTCCACTTCTCGTGCGGTAATTGCAGAAAATTCACGTGACGCCTCCTTCGCCTGTTCGAAGCAAGTGGTGTACCGGCGCAGGGCTCGGATTCGGCTGATTCGCTCAGGATCTGGCCACGTCTTTGAGACAAAACTCGTCGCGGGTTAACGTACAGGAAGATGGTGCCGAGCATGCGCGCCCTCCTGCTCGCGGCGGCCACCCTGGCCTGCGATCCCATCGCTACGCCGATCGTCGCCCTCGACGGCGCGGATGCAGGCTCGGAAGACGCCGGAGATGGCGGAGCTCCGGACGCCGACGCCCCGGACTCCGGCGACGAGGACGCGGGGGACGCTGGCCCCGAGGCGGGCCCGAGCTGCGGCGACGGCGTGCAGCAAGACGGCGAATTCTGCGACGACTTCGCAAACCCCGAGCCTGGCGTGGGTTGCAACGCCGACTGCACGGCGGTGGACGGCGCGAGCTGTGGCGACGGTGTCGTGACCGAGCCGGAGGTCTGCGATGGCCCCGAAGAATACTGCGACGGTTGCCAGGCGGTGCTGGGCCAGTGCGGCGACGGTGTGGTCCAGGCCGGGCTCGAGGATTGCGACACCACCACCGAATCGGCCAGCTGTGACGCCGACTGCAGCAGCGTGAGCTGCGGCGACGAGCACGTGAATACGGCTGCAGGAGAGGTCTGCGACGACGGCGTGAACGACGGCTCTCCGGGGGGGTGCAGCAGCGACTGCGCCGCCTACGCCCTGGGCCCGGAGAGCGCCACTGTGTCGAGCTGCGACGAGCTCGGAGCCGCGAGCGACGGCTACTACTGGCTCCTCGCCGCGGACGACACGCCCTACCTCGCCTACTGCGACATGACGAACGAGAATGGCGGCTGGACGCTCGTCATGCGCGCCATCGACGAGAACTTCGACTACTACGATCCGCTCTGGTCGAACGACGTCCTGGAGAACGAGGCCTCGTTCGACTTCCGCTCGCCCGGTCGCTCGAAGTACCGGAGCTATCTCGAGGTCCCGTTCACCGAGCTCCGCACCAGCGACCCGGACGACTTTTCGCGCGCCTTCGTCACGGCCACGGCCCACCCGAGCGCGCTCGCGCTGTTCGGCGCCAACGGCGGCGAGGGCTTCGGCCTGAGTCTCGCCAGTGGGGCCGACGCGCTCGAGCCCTACTTCGACGAGCGCGTCCCCCACGACCGCCGGCAGTGGGGCTGCCGCGATTTCATCCACGTGGGGTTGAACCTCCACGCCCTGCTCGACGTCACCGACGGCGAGGCGAGCTCGGCCAATCCGGTGAAGGACGGCCACTGCGACTGGGACGGCGGGGCCCGCTTCGGCCAGCGTGTGAACACCTGCAACTACGTGGCGGGCACCAACGGCATCCGCCAGTGCACCGGCAATCACAACGGCCAGGGCTGGGGCAGCTTCCAGAATCGCTACACGCCGCTCGAGGCGCACCCCATCCGACAGCTGCTCTGGGTCCGCTGAAACCAAGAATTTTGAGCGTTTACGGAATACACGTTGGTTTCCCGGGTCGTGATCCACCGCTCAAGGCACTCTAGTGGTTACGTGGCCCGTCAAAGCCTCGACCTCGCGCCTGCCCTGGAACCGCAAGCAAGGATCTATTCGCCCTCCTTCGCGCGGAGCGACCAGGACTTCCTCGAGGCCCTGCGCGCCGGGCGCTCCGACGCTCACGCCGAGCTCTTCAGGCGGCACCACGAGCGCGTCGCCGAGGTGCTCGAGCGCGTGCTCGGCCCCGACGCCGACCTGCCCGACCTGGTCCAGGAGGTCTTCGTGCACGCGATCCTCGGCGCCGCCAAGTTTCGCGGCGACGTCGAGGCGCTCAGGCCCTGGCTGATCGCCATCGCGGTGCACCGGGCGCGGGCGCTGATCCGGCGGCGCCGCGTGTGGCGGCGCTTCTTCGCCATGCCGGGCGAAGCGCCCGAAGTACCGAGCCCGGACCGCGCGTCGCTCGAGCAAGTCAACGCCCTGCGCCGCGCCTACGCCCTGTTCGACAAGCTACCGACCGACGAGCGCATCGCGCTGGCACTGACCCTGGTCGACGAGATGCCAGCGATGCAGATCGCCGAGGTCTGCCGCGTCTCCAAGTCGACCATTCAGCGTACGCTGGTCAAGGCGCGACGCCGCTTCACCGCGCTGGCGCAGCAAGACCCGACCTTGCGCGAGCTCGTCGAGGGGGAAAAACCATGAGCCAGCCCAGCAGGGCCCGAGAGCTGCAGAACGCGCTGCGTTCGCTGCGGCCGAAGCTCGAGCCCGAGAGCGAGATCCGCGAGCTCGTCGATCGGGTTCGCGTGGCGCGTCGCCGCTCGCGCCTGCAGAAGGTGGCTGCGGTCGCGGCCGTACCCGTGCTGGGCATCGCGCTGGCCTTTGCGTTGCTTCCGCGCACCACGCCGCTCGAGTTCGCCGTCGGCCCCGAGCACGTCGCAGGCGTGGAGAAGCGCTGGATCGCCACACAGAAAGAGGCGACGCCCCTCTACTTCTCCGACGGCACGCGCGTCGACGTCCAGCCGAGCTCGCGCGTCCGCGTCACCGAGCTGACGCCCGAGGGCGCCAGCCTGAACCTCGAGGCGGGCCGGCTCAGCGTGAGCGTGGTGCACCAGCGCGGCGCGCGCTGGACGGTGGCGGCGGGCCCCTACACCGTGCGCGTCGTGGGCACCGAGTTCGAGGTCGCCTGGGACGGCGAGCGCGAGGTGTTCGACCTCAGCGTGCGCCAGGGCGCGGTCAAGGTGGAGGGCCCGGTGCTGCTCGGCGATCGCACCGTGTCGGCCGCCGAACGCTTGACCCTGGCACCGAGCAGCAGCGTTCGGCTGAGCTCGAGCGCGCCACCGCCGGCCGCAGCGCTGTCTCCCGCTGCCCCTCCACCCGCGCCGGAGCCAGCCGCGCCAGCGCCTGCCAGGTGGGCTCGGGGCTCGCAGGCGCTGGCCAAGCGCGGCGAGCACCAGAAGGCTCTCGAGCTCGTCCGCCGGCGCGGCTTCGATCGCGTCGCGCCCGAGCTCGGCGCCGAGGATCTGCTGCGCCTGGCAGACGTGGCGCGCTACGGCGGCGAAGAGGCTCGCGCCAATGAGCTCCTGCTCAGCGTGCGCCAGCGCTTTCCGTCGAGCGGCTCGGCGGGGGTCGCCGCCTACACGCTCGGCGTGACGGCCGACCGCAAGGGCGATCTCGGCGGCGCCGCCCGCTGGTTCTCGACTTACCTGCGCGAACAGCCGAACGGTTCGCTCGCGCGTGAAGCGCTGGGCCGGTCGATGGAGGCACAGTCCCGCCTCGGTCAGGCCGCCCAGGCTCAGGCCTCGGCCAAGCTCTATCTCGAGCGTTACCCGACCGGGCCGCACCGCGACGTCGCAAAGCG
>DATLIL010000844.1:0-14372 GCA_035539475.1 Polyangiaceae bacterium | reverse complement strand
GTTCGCCGCGCTCGGCCGCAAGCTGACTCGCGATCTCGACGGCGACGGCGTGATCGACCGCTACATGATCGACATGCCGGCGGCGGGCGGCTTCGCGCTCGGTCTCTTGCTGCTCCAGCGCGGCGTGGGCACCTTCGACGAGCAGGGACGGGTCGCCTTCGATACGCCGCTCACGGTCGAGACCATGATCTGGTACCTGCGCCAGTACTACGGCAAGGGGCGCATCGCGTACGAGGCGGGCTGGGGTCAGTCCTTGATGAAGGCGCTGACGGACGGCCTCGTGCTGTTCATCTTTGCGCCTGACTGGCGCAGCTTCACGACGCAAAGTGAGCTGCCGCATCTGGCCGGAAAATTGAAGCTCATGCCCTTGCCGGCGTGGGAGAGTGGAGGGCGCCGGACCAGCACCTGGGGCGGCGCCGGACTCGCGATCACCAAGCGCTGCGCCAAGCCCGAGCTCGCCTGGGAGCTTGCCAAGCATCTCTACCTGGACAAGACCGACCTCGGGCGACGCTTCGCCAGCACCAACATCTTGCCGGCGCTGAAAGACGCCTGGAACCTGCCGGAGTTTCAGCGCCCGAGTGCTTACTACTCGGGCCAGCGCGTGGGGGCGTTGTACGCCGAGCTCGCGCCCGACACGCCGCCGGTCTGGTCGACGCCGTACCGGCGCGTGGCCGAAGCCAAGCTCGGCGAGGCCTTCTTGCGAGCCGCCGAGCACTACGAGCGCCACGGCGAGGACGGGCTCGAAGAGCTGATCAGAGCGGAGCTCGCGGGCGCCCGGGAATACGTACAACGGCTCATGGACCGCAACCTCCTGGCGCGTGAGAACTGACGATGGCGCGTTCTTCGCCGTATCGTGGTCCCGCGCCCTACGTCTTCCTCGGGCCCTACCTGATCCTGACGGCGGTGTTCTTCGTCTATCCGCTGCTCGACGCTGCGGCCCTGGCCTTCGAGCAAACGAACGGTCCCTCGAGCCGCGCCTTCGTCGGTCTCGACAACTTCCGCTTCCTGGCATCCGACCCGGTCTTTCACCACGCGCTCGTCAACACGACCGTGTTCGCGCTGTGTTCGGTGTTCCTGCAGCTACCGCTCTCGCTGCTGCTCGCGGTGCTGCTCAATCAGGGCGGCGATCGCTTCAAGGGATTGCTTCGGCTGGTGCTCTTCTCGCCCAACCTGGTCGGGCAGATCTTCGTCGGCATTCTGTTCAGCGTGCTGTTCACGCCGCGTTACGGCCTGATCAATCGCTTTTCCCACGCGCTCCTGGGCTGGGGGCTCGAGGAGCAGTGGCTGGGGAACCCGGCGCTGGTCATGCCAGCGATCGTGCTGACCTCGCTGTGGATGTACGTCGGTTTCAACATGATCTACTTCCTGGCGGCGCTGCAGGCCGTGGACAAGAGCCTGGAAGAGGCCGCGCGCATCGACGGCGCGGGCCGCTGGCAGGTGTTCTGGCACGTCACCCTGCCCAGCATGCGCCACGTGCTCGTGTTCGTCGTGCTGACCAGCATCATCGGCAGCTATCAGCTGTTCGAGCTGCCGCTCGCACTGCTGGCGAGCTCGAACGGCACGGGGCCGGACAACTCGGGCCTCACCGTGATCACCTACCTGAACGAGGTGGCCTTCAACTCGGGCGATCTGGGCCTCGGGTCGGCCGTCGGCTGGAGCGTGGCGCTGATCATCTTTGCCATCAGCCTGGTTCAGATCCGCTTCACTCGCGCGGCGGAGGAGTGATGAACCCACTTCGATTGCTGGTCTGTGCGCTCGTGTTCGGCTTCCTGCTGCTGTGGGCGCTCTCGCCGAGACGGCCGCGGCTGGCGCTTGCTTACCTGAGGCTCGTGCTGCTCGGCTCCGCGTGCCTGCTGGTGCTGGCGCCGTTCTTCTGGCTGCTGGCGGCGGTGTTCAAGGATCGCGACTACTTCAACGAGTACCTGTTCTTTCCTCCGCTCTCCGAGTGGTCGAGCGCGAGCCTGAACCTCGACAATTTCCGGCGCCTGCTGGCCGGAAAGCCCAGCGTCACCGGCACGGTCTACTTCTGGCAGTACGTGCTCAACTCGTTGTTCTTTGCCTGCACCAGTACGGTGCTGCAGCTCTTGTTCTGTTCACTCGGGGGCTACGCGCTGGCCAGGTACGACTTTCGCGGCAAGACGGCGCTGATGACCTTCATGCTCGGCTCGATGATGATCCCCGGCGTGCTGCTGATGGCACCGATCTACGAGCTGATGGTCAAGCTCCAGCTGATCGACACCTACCATGGGCTGATCATCCCCGGGGTGGTCGGGGCCTACGGCATCTTCCTCTTCCGCCAGGCGATCCTGGGCGTTCCTGCGGAGATCGTCGATGCCGGTCGCATCGACGGCTGCAGCGAACTCAAGATCTATTACTCGCTGGTGATGCCGCTCGTTCGCCCGATGGCTGCGGCATTTTGCCTGGTCAGCTTTCTCGGCAACTGGAACGCGTTCTTTGGCCCTAACGTGTTTTTGCACAGTCAGGCCAAGCTCACTTTACCAGTCGTCTTGAACCTGTACGTGAGCCAATATGGTAGCGATTATGGCGTGTTTTTGTCAGGTACTGCCCTGGCAATCCTGCCTCCGGCCGTGCTCTTCTTCGCGCTCGAGAAAGAGTTCGTTGGCGGCCTCACGTCCGGAGCCGTGAAGGGCTGAGGTCGCGCAAACGTCCACGCCGCGGCGCCGATCGGGCAAAGCTCGCGTGTGTGTGCGCGTTCCGTTTCACCCCGGATCTCGAATTCCGCGCCGAAGCCTTTCGTGGCGCGAAAGGCGCTGATTTCGAGCTCCGAAACGGCTCGTGAAAAAACGCAAAGTCGACAAAAACGGGGCTAGACGTGGCCTCTGTTTTCGTAGGATAAGCGCCGAGCCGGGTGTGCCCCACTCTCGCTTCGGGCGTCGCCAAACAGGGACGCTGCCGCGCACCGCTTCAGAGCCAATCCATGAACGTTTCGCAACGTTCTCGCGCCTCGGTCACTCAAGCTCAGCAGCCCTTGCGCTGCGCTCGTCGCTGGCCAAATCAGTGCCGAACGATGCACGGAACTTCAGAGCGTGCCCCGGCTCTTTGCGCGAATTGCGCCGCTCTTCACTTGTCGCACGAAGAAAGTAGGTCTGAATGAAACGCCGTCTCCACATCTCGGCGCTCCTCGCAGGAACGTGCGTCGCACTCGCGTCCGGCGCCGCTCTGGCTCAGGAAGCGCCGGCGGGTGAAGCGAAGCCTCCCGCTGCCGACAAGCCTGCCGAGGGTCAGAAGCCTGCCGAGGGTGAGAAGCCTGCCGAAGACAAACCTGCCGAGGGTGAGAAGCCTGCCGAAGCGCCTGCGGAAGCCGCGCCCGCGGAAGCTCCCGCTGCTGCCGAGCAGCCGGCCGATGCGGCGGCCGCCCCGGCGCCGGCAACGGCTGAAGCGGGGGTCGATGCTCAGGCACAGATCGCCGAGCCCTCGGGGGACGAGCTGCCCGAAGCTGGATACATCCCCGGCTATCGCCGCGTGCCCCGGCTGGGGGACTCGGTCTGGGGTCCGCGCTCGCCGGGGCTGCCCGGCGGTCTGACGGTTCCCTACGGCGCGCCGTCGGCGCCCGACACCTGGACCTTCACCTACAGCGGTTACTTCTCCGCGTCGGTCAAGGCGGCCATCCGCGACCGCGAGAACGTTCGCACTGGTCAGAGCAAGACCGTGCTCGAAGCGCCGCCCGAAACGCCCGACGTCTACGGCGGCTTCACCGGTACGGGTTCGCTCCTCGGCAACTGGGTGTCGATGAGCTTCGAGTACGGCAACCGCATCGTCAGCGCGCGTACCAGCATCAGCACCTACAATCCGAGCCGTCCGGCGACGTACACCAACATCTCGAGCCAGTACTTCATCGACAACGCCTACCTCTCGTTCCGGGCGCCGCAGATCGACAAGCTGCGCCTGGCCTGGGCCGTCGGCGCGTTCCAGGTGGAGTACGGCCAGCTCGGTCAGTACGGTCACATGTACGGTAGCCCCTTCATCGGCCGCGTCGGCGGTACCGGTGAGCTACTCACGGCCGAGTACGACATCACCGACAGCTTCGTGCTCACCGCCGAGCACGGCTTCTGGGGCATCCACGGCCGCGCTCCCTACGGCATCACCCCCACGCAGTCCGAAGGCTGGCCGCGCTCGTACGCACCGGCTCCCTTCATGCAGGCCGCGCGCCTCGGCTTCGTGAAAAACGGCGAGACCGTGATCACGGGTGGTCTCATCTTCATGTCGGAGTGGGCCCACGACGACGGCGGCCGCTTCCAGGTCGACGACTGCGATCGCACCGAGGTGCCGAACCCGTGCACGCCGGTCAACGAAGGCAGCCCCAAAGATCCCGGCATGCAGGCGTACGCCTTCGAAACTCGCGTCCGCGGTCGCTGGTTCCACTTCGGTCTGGCCGGCGTCTACGGCAAGGCCGAGGACGCCTGGAACTTGCTCGGTATGCGCATCTGGACGGCGCGTGACGGTGAGGCCTTCACCAACGACTACCTGGGCCAGGAGAGCGGCGGCAACGGCAGCATCTGGGGTGTCGGCACCGAGTTCAAGATGGGCTGGGGCGCGTTCGCTCGCGCGCCGGAGCCGTTCTGGGGCGAGGGCTGGGACTTCGTCACCACGGTCGCCGGTCAGGTCGGCGGCGTGAGCAGCGACAGCATCTTCGATGCTCGCGACACGAGCATGTACAAGGTCGGCATCGATAACCGCTTCAAGTTCATGAAGTGGATCGCCGCCGGCCTCCGCTTCGACCGCGTGGTGCCGCGCACCAGCGACACCGACCAGTCCTTCTCCGTGATCGCTCCCCGCCTGGAGTTCCAGAGCAACTGGACGTCGCACGAGACCGTGACGCTGCAGTACGCGCACTGGTTCTACGGCGACGAAAGACCTTTCATCAACGACGACACGCCGAACACGAACCTCGATCCCGACGTCGTGAGCTTCGGCTTCGGCATGTGGTGGTGAGTCATGTCCCGCCAATCAACTAAGTTTTCTTGTTCCGCCATGCTTCCGCTCAAGAGCACAGAAAGTAGGTTCCGAATGAAACGCGGCCTCCAAATCTTGGCGCCTCTCTTGGTTGCGAGTCTGCCCCTGCCCGCGCTGGCGCAGGACGACGGTGCAGCGCAGCCTGCCGCGCTCGGTCTCGATCCCGCCAACCCGCAGACGACTGCGTTGCCCGGTGGCGTGACCCCCGCGTATCACCAGCCGTCGACGGAACAGGGCGACTGGCGCTTCGACTTTCACGGCTTCATGACCGTGCCGGTGCGAGCCAGCTTCAACAAGCGCGAGGCTCCGCTCGATGGTCAGAGCGAGACCACCTGGCACGCGCCGCCGATCGTCCCGGACTACCGTGACAGCTTCAACTACACGGGCGTCGTGCCGCAGCCGTACGTCAAGCTGCTCTTCAGCTACGGCAACTCGATCGTGACCGGGAACATCTCGATCGAAGCGCGTTCGACGTACACCGGGTCGTCCTACTTCGATCCGCCGTCGAACCCGGGCATCACCGACGCGTTCTTGAACTTCAAGCTGCCCGAGATCGCCAAGGACTCGCTGTTCCAGGTCAACGTCGGCTCCTTCAGCAACCGCTACGGCACGATGGGCGAGTACGACGAAGGTCGCTACGGGCAGCCGATCATCGCGCGTACCAACGCCGTCGGCGAGAACATCTTCGCCGCCTTCCAGCTCGGCGAGCTGGCGTTGATGATCGAGCAGGGCATCGGCGGCCTGACCGACAAGACGCCCGTGGGTGTGGTCCCCGACGGCTGGAACAACTTCGGCGACTGGAACGCTGGTGCGAGCTGGGTCAACCACCTGCACGCGGGCCTCGGCTACAAGGGTATGGCCACGCTGGGTCTGCACTACATGACGGCGTGGTCGCAGGACGACCGCGTGTCGTCGTCGCTGGCCGACGGCCGCATCGACGTGCTGGGTGCCGATCTACGGCTGACGCTCGGCCATTTCGGTCACTTCTACCTGGGCGGCTCCTACACCAACGCGGATCGCTCGCGCACCGTGGGCCGCGTGATCGAGATCCTCAACGCTCCGGGCGGCAAGGGCCTGATGGACAACTACCTGGGTCCGCAGAGCGCGGGCACGGGCAAGCTGGTCACCATCGGCGGTCAGTATGACCTCAGCGTCGGCCGCTTGTTGCGTTACCCCACGCCGTTCGCCGGTGACGCCCCGGACATCGTGGTCAGCCTGTTCGGCATGCTGACCAACGTGGAGAGCGACGACGTCACGCAGGGCGTCGATCCGACGACCGGTGAGACCTTCAGCCTGTACGACGGCGTCAGGAAGATGAAGTTCGGCGCGGAGGCGAGCTACTCGTTCCTGGCCTGGCTGGCCGCGTCGGCCCGCTTCGATCACGTCAACCCGAACTCGGAGAACGACAAGTTCAGGTACACCGCGATTTCCCCGCGCGTGATCTTCCGATCGGGATGGAATGCGCATGACCAGGTCGTGCTGCAATACACGCGCTTCCTGTACAGCGACCTGACCACGGTGCGCAGCGGTTATCCCCCCGCGGACGACGTCTCGGTCTTTCCCGACGAGGACATGATCTCGCTGTCCGCCAGCATGTGGTGGTGAGCTTCTGGACGGCGGGGCGCCGGCACATTATCTGAGGCAGGTATGGTCGATCCTGCCGCTCTCAAGGCCGAGTTTGCCCGGCGTCACGGCACTGCGGCGCGGGTGTTTTCCGCTCCCGGACGCGTGAACCTGATCGGGGAGCACACCGACTACAACGACGGTTTCGTGCTGCCGATGGCGATCGAGCAGCGCACCTACGTCGCCGCGTCGGCGCGTAGCGATCGCCGAATCGTCGCGCAGTCACTGTCGCAGCCGACCACCTTCGAGGCCGATCTCGCAAAGCCTGGGCCGAAGCGGCGCGGCATCTGGGGCGACTTCGTCGAAGGCACCGCGCAGGGGCTGATCGCTCGCGGCGTCGAGCTCCAGGGCGCCACGCTGTTGATCGACAGCGACGTGCCGGCGGGCGCCGGTGTGTCGGCCTCGGCCGCGCTGGAGATGGCGGTGGCTCTCTCGCTGGTTTCGCTGGCCGGTCGTGAAGACTTCGACCGTGTGCAGCTGGCGCTCGCCGGTCAGAGTGCGGAGCACCAGTACGTCGGCACGCTGTCCGGCATCATGGATCAGTACATCAGCGCGCTCGGTCGCGAGGGGGAGGCGCTCTTGATCGATTGCCGCAGCCTCGAGCCGACCGGGGTGCCGATGAAGCTCGGGACGGCCAGCCTCGTGGTCTGCGACACGCGCGTCAAACACGACCTGGCCTCCAGCGAGTACAACAAGCGTCGTGAGGAGTGCCAGAAGGCCGTCGCGATCCTGGCCGGCAAGCTGCCGGGCATCCGCGCGCTGCGCGACGTCAGCATCGAGGAATTCGAGCGCCATGCCGAGCTCTTGCCCGATGTGATCCGCCGGCGTGCGCGGCACGTCGTGACGGAGAACGCTCGCACCCTCGCCGCCGTGGCCGCGTTCACCGCTGGTGATCTCGCCATGTTCGGCCGCCTGATGGTCGAGTCCCACCGCTCGCTCCAGCACGACTACGAAGTGAGTGCTCCCGAGCTCGATGTCGCGGTCGACACCGCGCTCGGCGTCGACGGCGTGTTTGGCGCGCGCATGACGGGCGGGGGCTTCGGCGGCTGCGCCATCATGCTGGTGGAGAGCGCCCAGATCGAGGCCCTGACGGCTGCGGTCGAGGCGGCGTTTCAACGGAGCTTCGGCACCAGACCGGATCTCTTCGCCTCGAAGGCCTGCGGCGGCGCTCGAGAACACGTCTAGTCGCGTCGGTTCCTAGAGCCCTGGCGGCGGCGGTGCTAGGAGTCGTCGATCGAGGGTAGGATCGACTCATGTCCAAGAAGATTGCGGTTTTCTGGCCTGGTGACGCGCGAGACATCCCGAACCAGCTGGCGCTGCCCAACGTGCAAGAAGCGACGGCGCAGCTCGAGCGCGCGCTGAAGAAGCTCGGTCGTGAGCCGTACCTGGTCGAGGGCTACCTCTCGAAACCGCATCACGCGATCGAGAAGCTCGGACCGATCGACGACCCGATGATCGGTGTCTGTGTGCACTGGTTCTACGGGCCGCACACGACCGACGGCGTAGTGGGCAAGGACAACCCGTTGCTGCTTGCCTCGAACTTTTCGGGGCGCTGGCCGGGGCTGGTCGGGCTGCTGAACACGGGCGCCTGCCTCGAGAGCCTGAACCGTCCTTTCTCGCGCGCCTGGACCGACGCCGCCGACTGGACGACCGACGGCGTGTTCATGGATCGCCTGAGCGAGTGGTGCACGACAGGGCGCATTCGCTACGCCGAGAAGGGCATCGCTTACCACGCGCCGATCTCTGCGGGCGCGGCTCGGCTGGCGGCGGAGGTGGCGGCCGAAGTGCGCGCGCGCCGTGTGCTCACCTTGATGCTGGGTGACACCTCGATGGGCATGATCAACGGCTATTTCGGTCCGCGGCTGCTCAATCGCTACGGCTTCACGGAGCACAAGGTCGACCAGGCCTGGATCATCGATCGCGGCCGGCGCATCGACGACAAACGCATCGACGCCGCCTTCCGCTTCGTGCGCGAGAAGGGACTGACCTTTCACTGGCGTGAGAAGGACGCGGCGGATTTCGACGAGAACGCGAGCCGCGAGCAACTCCGCGACTATCTCGCGGTGCTCGATATGGTCGACGAGTTCAAGGCGGACTGCATCGGCTGGCAGTATCAGCTCGGCCTGATCCCGCTGCGCCCGCCGTCCGACCTCGCCGAGGGTCTGTTCAACTCGACCTGCCGGCCCGAATCCAACGGCGACACCATCGTTTGCTCGACCGAGGCCGACCAGGGCAACGTGATCCCGATGGAGCTGATGAAGCGCCTGCTCAAGAAAAAGGGCCTGCACCAGGCGGTGATGTTCCACGACGTGCGCTGGGGCGCCGAGCACGAGGGTCGCTTTTTGTGGGTCCTGCTCAACTCGGGCTCTTGCGGCGCGTATGCCTTCAATCACGACCCGGACACGCTCCAGGGTGCGCACTCGTACCGGCAGCCCTCGCTCTACTTTCCCACGCCGGGCGGCACGCTGGCCGGCGAGAGCCTGCCGGGCAAGATGACCTGGGCACGCGCGTACATCAGGGCAGGGGAGCTCTGGATGGACATCGGACGGGGCGAGGTCGTCAAGCTGCCGCCCGACGTGCGCGACGCCTGGTGGGAAGGCACGACGCGGCAGTGGCCGTTCATGGCCGCGGACATGGGCATTGGCCGTGACACGCTGATGGCGCACTACCTCTCGAATCACGCTGCCGTCGCCTACGGCGACATCTTCGAAGAGATGGTCGCGCTGTCGCAGGAACTTGGTTTCCGCGTGCGCATCCTGGCGGAAGGCTGAGTCGATGTCGGACGCCGCCTACCTCGGTATCGACGTCGGCACCGGCAGCGCTCGCGCCGGGCTCTTCGACAAGACCGGCAAGCGCCTTGGTCTCGGCGTCGAACCGATCGAGCTCTATTACCCGGAGGAGGACTTCGTCGAACAGTCCTCCGAGAACATCTTCCGCGCCTGTGGCACCGCCGTTCGTGCTGCCCTGGCGCAGGCGGGCATCCCGGCCGAAAGCGTGCGCGGCATCGGCTTCGACGCCACCTGCTCGCTCGTGGCCCTCGGCGCCGACGATCGGCCCGTCACGGTCAGCCCCACCGGTCGCGACGAGCAGAACATCGTCGTCTGGATGGATCACCGCGCCATCCGCCAGGCCGAGCGCATCAACGCCACGCGTAACGAGGTGCTGCGTTACGTGGGTGGCACCATCTCACCGGAGATGGAGGTGCCGAAGCTACTCTGGCTGAAAGAGAAGCTGCCCCAGGCCTTCGCCCGAACGGCGCGCTATTTCGATCTGCCCGATTTTCTGGTCTATCGGGCCACCGGCAACGACGTGCGTTCGCACTGCACCACCGTTTGCAAGTGGACCTACCTCGGGCACGAAGACGAGGGCAGAGGCCGCTGGTCCAAGACGTTCTTCGAGCAGGTCGGGCTCGGCGAGCTCCTCGCGGACGGCGCGAAGAAGATCGGCAGTACCGTGCGGCCGCTCGGCGAGCTGGCCGGCACGTTGACACCGTCCGCCGCGGCGGAGCTCGGTCTCGTTCCCGGCATCCCGGTGGGCGTCTCGATCATCGATGCTCACGCTGGCGGGATTGGCTTGCTGGGCGTCGATCTGGGCTCCACCGGCGCGGACGCGCTGGAGCGGCGTCTGGCGCTGATCGGCGGCACGTCGAGCTGTCACATGGCGGTCTCGAGGGAGCCGCTTTTCATCCCCGGAGTGTGGGGCCCTTACTACTCCGCGATGTTGCCTGGCCTCTGGCTCAGCGAGGGCGGTCAGAGTGCGACAGGCGCCCTGATAGACCACACCATCCAGTCGCACGCGCGGCACGCCGAGCTCGAAGCGCTGGCCAAGGAGCGTGGCGTCAGCGTCTACGCGTTGCTCAACGAGCGGCTCGACGCTCTGTTCGCCGAGCTCGCCCTGCGCGAGCCCGGGGCATTCCCGGCGCTATTGACTCGCGATCTCCACGTCTTGCCCGACCACCACGGCAACCGTTCGCCGCGCGCCGATCCGACCCTGCGCGGCATGATCTCGGGGCTCAAGCTGTCCGCCAGCATCGACAGCCTGGCTCTCGCCTACTACGCCACCATCCAGGCCATCGCGCACGGCACGCGGCACATCGTCGAGGTGCTGAACAACAACGGCTACAGTATCGAAACCCTGGTGGCGTGCGGCGGCGACTGCAAGAATCCGGTATTCGTTCGCGAGCACGCCGACGCCACCGGATGTCGCCTGCTCTTGCCCGAGGAGCCCGAAGCAGTGCTCCTCGGTAGCGCGATCCTCGGGGCGGTCGCCGCCAAGAGTCACTCTAGCGTCCTCGAAGCGATGACGGCGATGTCCCGCCCGGCGCGCGTCGTGGAGCCGGGAGGCGGCGAGGTGGCGCGCTACCACGAGGCTCGGCAGCGCGTTTTCCAGCGCCTGTACCAGGACCAGATGGCCTATCGCGCGCTGATGACGTTCTAGTCCACGGTGAAAGTGATCTCGTCGACGGCGAGCTGATACTCGCCTTCGATGGCATCGACCATCATCGTGTCGGCGTTCCAGACGCCCTCGATCTGGAACTGGACCTGAAGCACCTGGGTCTTGTCGAACGGGCTCAGTGTACCGAAGTCCTGCGTAAGCTCGGTCCACTTGGCGCTGAACAGTGTCCAGTCGGCGGCCGCCGTCGCGATCTTCGTGCCGTGGTGATTGTCACACTCTGCCGCGCAGGTGCCCTTGGGCGCGGCCGTGGTCGCGGTCGTGGCGAGCGCCAGGCGCAGCGGGTGCGAGCTCTTGTAGTAGAAGCTGATGCCGGTGTACGCGCTGACGTCGTAGGTGCAGACCTTGCCGGCGCCGCCGTCGTTGAGCGCAAAGCCGAGACCGACGTAGCTGCCCCCGGAGCCGGTGAGCCCGGCGTAGAACGCCGTCGCGTTGGCTCCGCCGGTCGTCTGCGGTTCGAACGGCGTCTTTCCGCTCGGATCCGCCGGCGGAGTCACGGTCGCCCCTGCGCCTGCGAACGTGTACCAGTAGCCGACTCGCGGCATGTTGATGGCGTTCGACATGGTGCTGTCGACGTCGACGATCATCGCGTCCGCTGCCGCGCCCACCTGGGGAGTACAGCCTCCAGCCGCGCCACCGCTGGTCGTGCCGGCCGTGCCCGCGGTGGACGCGGTGCCCGCGCCGCCGGCGGTATCTGCTCCACCGCTGCCGCCCGCGCTCGGGTTGCTGCTGGTACCGCCGGTCCCCGCTGTCGAGGTCGTTCCGGCGGTGCTCGTCGTGCCGGCGCTACTATTCGAGGTCGCGCCGCTGCCCGGATTTTTGCGCGGGACGGGGTCGTCGTTCGGATCTGCGGAGCAGGCGAGGGGACTCGCGGCACAAAGGACGACGAGAAGCATCGATCCGCTGACGGAAGTTCTGGGAGTCATGGGTCAGACCTTTCCCAGCGCGGTGATCGGCTGAAACGCCGCCCGGCAACGCTGGGTATCTCTTGAGATGGGTAGTTTGTGGAACTGATGCCGGAGTGGCTATTCCATGGCGCGCACGTTCGAGACGCAGAAGTCGAACGGAACCGTCGACATCGCGTTCGTGACCACCTGCCACGAGACTTTCAGCAGGGACGACTTTGCTCCCGACGCGGGGGTTCCGCCCTTCGTCCAGCAGTTCGTGACGAGCTGCTCGAAGGACACCGTGTTGGCGCCGGCCTTGACCGGCACGGTCGCAGGCGTGCAGTACTCATTGGTACCGTCTTCGACCTTGAAGCGCAGTGACGCGGGCACCATGCTGCCCGTGATCTCGAAGGCAAACCCGGTCAACGCCGTGGCGTCGTACGGCATCGGATCGGCGCCCTCCATGGTGCTCATGTCGATCGGCTGGTTCAGGTTCAAGCCAATCGCCGCACCCCAGAACGTGCCGTAACAATCGGTGGCCGGGGGCTCGATCGTGCACATCATGTCGACCTTCGCCGCCGTGCCCGTGATGCAGGCATTCGCGCCGGTGAAGTCCTCGATCATGCTCATGCCAGACGTGCTGTCTGCGTACGAAAACATCGCGCCCTGAATGCCAACGGTGTTGCTCGCACCGTCGACCCAGCCGTCCAGGGGAGTCAGTGGCACACCTTCCGGCAGCGCCGCGGTGCCACCCGTGCCGCCACTGCCACCCGCAGCGCTGCTGCCGCCTACCGCCTTGGGTCCCGAGCGGGCGTCCGAGTCGTCGCCGCCGTCACAGCCGGCGTTCGCGAGGAGGAGAATCGAAAGACCAAACAGGGAACGGAGTGTAGTAGCCATGGTGCTCCATGGGGGCTGAGAGTTGTTGGAACGACCAGCTCGACGAGAGTGCGAGTTGTCGTTGCTTATCCGACCGAGAGCGAGACTAAGGGAGCGCAAAGTCCGTTTCAAGACATTTCTGGGACCGGTTCCACATATTATTCAGGCGGCTTCTGCGGTGCGCGCAGGCTGGCGCCCATCGACCGAAGGTCGCTGTCTACTGACTGAAAAAGAGAGCCTCCCGACGGAACCCGGCCGACTTCAGTTCACGTCGACGTAGAAGTCCTCGGTCTGGAGATTGCTCACCGGGCCGTTCCAGACCTCGAATCCAATGGCGACTGCCATGAGGTCTGTCCCCGGCAAGTTGAGGTTTCGCTGCATCGCGTCTCGATAGACGTCCATGACGTCGAACTCGAGCTCGGCGAGATCACTGCCTTCGCCGCGCACGTAGTTGACGATGGGCCGACCTCCGACGTCGCCGGTCCAGATGGTCCAGCTGCCGGGCAGCCCGGTGACGCTGGCGCCGGAGGTCATAGCCGCACCGGCGGGCTGCTGATCCGGTGGATCGCGGAGCCAGACCATCAGGTACGCCGCCAGGCTCGCGCCGTTACCCAGCCAGATATCCCAGGCGGCATTGTACTGGCCAGCGTTGCCGTTGGATTTCCAGCGCCAGCCCGTTCGCACGGAGGACAGACCGCTGATCGCCGCCGGCAGGCCGCACGAGCCGACTGACGACTTCATCGAGTAGTTGCCGCAGAAGACGGTGGGATAGCCGGCGGGCGAGTAGTTCTCGCCTTGTGTGCCGCTGAGTGACAGGAGCTCGAATGACGTCCCGTTCCAGGCGACCTCGTGGCTCTGCCAGCCCGAGCCCCAGCCATTCGCGATGAACTTGTAGCCGACCCCGTTTCGATACACGTCGCCTTCAGCGTAGCGGTCCGACGAGCTACCGGTGCCCTGGTAGGCGGCGCCACCGAGGGCGCTGGGGCCGCTACCCGCGCTGCCGGCGCTACCCGCGCTGCCGGCGCTGCCCGCGCTGCCACCCCCGCCGCTGCCACCACCGAGTCCCGAGCTGCAGCCAGGAACGTCCGTCGCCGTTTCGCGGCGAGTGGTCACGAAGTCGGCGAGACCGTCGCCCGTGGTGTCCATGGAGTCGAAGAAGCCGTCGCAGTCGGTATCGAGCGCGAGGGCATCAGGTTGGCCGTCACCGTCCGAGTCGATCCCCGGGCCGTCGACGGTGCCATCGCCGTCGATGTCGATCGCGTCGGCGTAGCCGTCGGCGTCCGCGTCGACTACACGGCCCAGATCGTCGGCGACGTTGTCATGGTCGGTGTCGGCTCCGGCAGGCATGCTGCTGCCACCGGAGCAGGCGAGGGCGAGAGCCACTGACGTCGTGCTCGCGACTGCGCTGAACGAGATGCGTCTTTTCATGGTGGCTGCGAGTCCAGTATATCGGTCTTCGTGGCGTGCGCTAGCGAAATATGAGATCGGTTCCACACGCTTCGCCCGACAGCGCCATTTCCGTGTCGAAGCCCCCTGATTTTTCCTCGTTCGGCGGAAGAG
>DATLIL010000843.1:0-3851 GCA_035539475.1 Polyangiaceae bacterium | reverse complement strand
GGCTCGTACAGGCGCGCGCCGAGCTCCGTCAGGCTCACGCTCTTCAGCGCGTTGCCGCCGTTCCACTGCTCGAAGCTGTAGCTCTCGCTGGTGCTGGCGCCGCTGTCGCTCTGGACGGCGCCGAAGGCGTCGTAGCGCAGGAACTGGGCGACCTCGCCCTGCTCGTTCGTGAACAGGCGATTGGCGGTCGGGCCCGGGTGGACATACACGCGCGCACTGGTCTCGCCTTCGGCCGCTGTCCGTGGACCTCGCTGCACGAGGATCGGTCCACCAGGACCCATGATCTTGCGCTCCCACACCTTGGTTCCAGCCAGCACCAGGCGAGTGACGTGAGGACCGAAGCGCAGCTCGTGCCGGCTGACGGCGCCGCTGCCGTCGACTTCGAGCATCTCCATCGCGCCGTCAGGACCATGACGGTAGCGCACCTCGCTGCCGTAGCGCTCGACCCGCGTCACGAGCTCGCGCACGTCGTATTGCACCTCGAGCGACGGCGAGCTCACCACGCTGCCGCGCTGATTGTAGGCCACGCTGCAGGCCGGCTCCTCGTAGGGTGGAGCCTTGGGCATGCTGGAATCTGGCTTGATTTCGATCTCGCCCTTGCTGAAACCGACCCCGCTCTTGCTGCTGACTTCGCTCCTGGCGCTCTGCTCGAAGCCGGCCTTGTCAGGAACTGCGTTGAACGACATCGGCGCGGAGGCGATCGTGCACAGGCGATCCTGATCGGCGGTGCTGCGCGTGAAGGTCGTCGTCGCTGCCGACAGCACGTCCTTCCTGAGCTTCAGATTACCGAGGCCGTCGTATTCGAAGCGCTCGTGGTACGTCTCGACCCCGCCATCGGAGTCGGTGATCTCGGTGACCTCGGCCAGGTGGTGGTTGACGTTGTAGCTGTAGGTCCGGGTGCGGAAGGGTTCGCTCCCAGGACCGCTCGACAGCTCCGTGACGACGCGCCCGAGCGCGTCGAGGCTGAGGTTCGCCGTTTTGTACGCAAAGCTGCTGCTCGATACCTGCGACGTGACGAGCTCGCGCCGGCGATCGGGCCGATAGGCGTGCTCCACGGTCACACCGTTGCCGTAGTCGACTTGCGTCGCGCGCCCGAGCTCGTCACGGGCCACGGCGTCGTAGACGAGCTCGCTCTCCGGGCCGCGCACGTAGCGCACCGAACGCGTCCTGTTCGCGGAGTCGTACTCGTACTCGACGCGCTCGCCTTCGTCGCTGTCCGGCAGCGCCAAGCTCAGTGCGTACAGGCGAGTGCCGTCGTATTCATAGCCTTCGCGGACTTCGTCATTGTCGGACGAGGAGTCGACGCGGGTGGTGCGCGTGCGTCGTCCGAGGGCGTCGTAGGCGTGGTAGATCGAGCGTATGCCGTCCAAGCCGCCGGCGCCGCTCACTTTGCTGATCACACAAGCCTCGCGTCCGAGCAGGTGATCGTCCTCGCCGTGCATCGAGTCCAGACACGGCTCGTCGTGGATGAATCTGGTCGCCGATTCGATCGTCCAGGCATCGAGCGCTGGATCGTAGACGCCGGTGGTCTCTTCCGTGATCCGCTTCAGGCCGTCGAAGCTGCGGCTCAGCACGTGCTCTCGAAGCTGGCCGCCAACGGTCTCGCTCCAAGCCGTGCGGACGACGTTGCCGGCGCTGTCGTAGTCGTGGGTCACGGCGCTACTGGCCGGTTCGCGCTGCTCGACGACGCGGCCGAGCCCGTCATGCAGCGTGAGCCACTGGACGAACTGAGAAGCGGGCAAGTGGGGATCCGCCGCCCGCTCAAGGAGCTGCATGTTACCCGGGGCGTCGAAGCCGTACTTCGACCACTCGACGCGGCCCGCCGGGCCCTCGCGATAGGTCTCGATCACGCGGCCCATGGCAGTGGCCACGCTGACGTCGAACGCGCCCGCCGTCGCGCCTTCGGCTGCGAGATCGAGGGGGCCGCGGTGCGTCGTGATCGCGCGGTGCTGCTCGTAGCGGTAGTCGAAGCAGGTCGGATAGACGTCCTGGTCCGGGTCGGGAACGGCGCTGAGCAGTTGGGGGCCGACGCCCTGGACCTCGCACTGAACGCGTCCGCGGAGATCGTAGTGGACGGTGGTGCCATAGAGCGCCGCAGCGTCGTCGGCCGTCGTGCCGGTGCTGGCCGAGAACACGCGTCGGCCGAACGCATCGAAGGATTGGAAGTTGCTCTGCAGCACGGTGTCCGAGTAATCGGCGCCGAGCGGCTGGTACTTGAAGCGCACCCGGCCAAGGCGATCGTAATAAGTCGTGTGCGAGACGACGCCGTCACGCCCCACGAGCTCGGCGATCGAATCGCCCGGCTGCCATGGAATCGAGCTTGCGGCTTCGAGCACGTGAACGCGCCGGCCCTCCGGATCCCCCGGGCTGTCGCCCAGGTATTCCACGGCATGGTCCAAGGTCGTGTGGCCGTCCACGTTCTTGAAACGGGCCGTGATGCGGCCGTGATCGTCGTAGGACGTGTGGTGAGTCACGCCGTGGACGCTGAATTCGGTGATCGGCAGCAGCCGGTGGTGGTCGTACTCGAGCTCTCTCTCGAAGCTGAACGGCAGGTCGTCGGCCTGCGTGCGAACGAAGGTGCTCACGAGCCCGAAGGCGTCGTACTCGTATTCCGTCGTTTGGGTGGTCGACGTCGCGCCGCCCGTGTGCGGCACCTTCACCCTCCAAGGCATTCCACGCTCGTCGAGCTCGACCGCGCCGAGCAGGTACGTGGCCGTGACAGCGCCCGTGTCGTTGCGATGCACCTCGACCGTTTGCCCCGTGCGGTGCCCGGCCTGGACCTTGCCTGCGCTCATGCCGTCGTAGGTCATCCACTCGCGCAGGAACAGCAAGCGCCCGCAGTCGCCGATCGAGCGCGAGCTCACCGCCGAGAGCGTGTGCGTGGTCTCGAAGGCTGGCGCTGCCGCCGAGGCGTAGCTGAGCTCCTCGCACAAGTCGTCGCGCGGGTCGAAGATGTCGCCCTCGTTGCGCAGCAACACGGGTCGCCCGAGCTCATCCACCTTCTCGATGCGCTTGCGCCGTTGCACGTTGCGGTCGGAGACTTCGGGCGCCGTGTCACCCTCCCAGGCACTCTCGATGCGTGGATAGACGTAGCCAAACTGGTGGCAGAGGGCGAGCTCACTCGGCGTCGGAGCAGCGTAGGGCGCGAAGGGGTCCGCCACGTCGGCGCAACTGGACTGCACGCCGGCGTCGAAGTCGGGATGCGCCTGAGCCGCGGGTGTGTGCACCACCGAGCCCCACTCCGCATTCGAGCCCGCGTAGCTACGGGGATCGCTCCAGAGCGTGGCGAGCAGCGGCCAGGCGGAAGGCGCCATGACGCCCGAGAGCTTGTAGTCGTAGTGAGGCGAGCCGCCGAAGGCCGCGCGTTCGTAGCCGGAAAAGGCGCCGGGATGGTAGTCGTGCTCGACCACCGCGAAGCCTTCGTGGTCGCTCGACACGTCGTTGCCCTTGCCTCGAAGTGATGGTCGCAGTCGCGCCCGCACGCGCTTGAGGAACCCCGTGCCGACGAAGCGACGCGCTGCCGCGTGATAGACCATGTGCGACTGGCCATAGGCGAAGAACTCGCTGGCCGGTTGCTCTCCCTGCAAGGCATCGTTCACCGTCGTGTCGATGCGCGAGACCACGATTTCTGGGTCTGGCGTGTAGTGGGCGGTGTAAGGGTCGTCCTTGGCGTTGGCATATTGCACGCTGCGCACCACGCCGTAGCCGTCGTCGATCGTCTTGAGCTTGCCCACCCCCAGCACCGACGAGCGGTCGTTCCAGACGTCGAGCGGCGCGCGCACGCTCCAGGTTCCGTCGCCCACGGCGGTGACGACGTCGAGGCGCCCGTTGCCATCCATGTCCGTCAGGAG
>DATLIL010000842.1:0-14333 GCA_035539475.1 Polyangiaceae bacterium | reverse complement strand
CACCTCAACCCCGCCTTGCCCGCGCTGGAGCAGCTCGCCGGCATGCATTTCGGGGACCTCTACCTGGCGTGGGCGCTCGGCAGCGGCGATCGTCGCGCGCTCGCCCGTTTCGAACGAGACTACCTGGCGCGACTGCCGGGGCAGGTCAAGAGCTCGCTCATGCCTGCGCCTGGTGAGCTCGAGCAGGCTGTTCTCACCCGTCTGCTCGTGGTGGCTGAAGGCGAAGAGCCGAGAATACGCACGTACTCCGGGCGCGGGCCGCTGGGGGCGTGGGTGCGCATGATCGCGACCAGGGCGGCGCTCGATTTGCGCCGCAGCGACGCCAGGCGCGCTCCGTTGCCGGACCTGGCCGACGTGCCCACGGACCCGGAGCTCGACTTCTTGAAGCAGCGCTACGCGCAGGAGTTCTCGCAGGCTCTGGAGGCCGCCCTCGCGTCATTGCCGCACCGGGGCGCCACGCTGCTCAAGCTGACGTTCGTGGACGGGCTCTCTGCCAGCGCGATCGGCAAGATGTACGGCGTCTCGGGTCGCACGGTGCAGCGCTGGGTCGCCGACGTGCGCGAAGAGGTGCTCACGCGCACGTCCGATGCGCTCAAGTCACGGCTGTCTCTCACTGGCCGCGAGCTCGAGAGCCTGCTCGGGCTGATGCAGAGTCGTCTTCACGTCAGCCTGGCGCGGGTGCTTTCGCGCGCCGACGGCGGGGGACAGACCGGCCCCTGACTCGTTGACGGGGCTCGCGCGCAGGCGCGACACAGATTCTCTTTTTTGTGACCTTTCCGCAGGATCCAGCGTGACTCCTGCTCTGCGTGCGCCGCCCAGAACGCTGTCGCGTCCGGCTGCGGGGCTCGTCAACAAGGTGCTCATGAGCAAGCTGCATTTCGGTTGGGCGCTGGGCCCACTCCTGGTCGTGTGCGCGGGATCCGCCTGCAGTGCCTCCGGTGCTGCGACCTCACCGGCCGACGGCGGCGGCGGCGTCAGTGGCACGTCCACGGCTGGGACGGCCGGAGCTCCGGCGGGCGGCGGCGGAAAGGCCGCTGGCGGCGCCGGTAGCGGGGGCAGCTCTTCCGGAACAGGCGGTACCGGCGGCGAGGCCACGGCCGGCGCTGCCGGGAACGAGGGCGAGGCGGGCAGCGGTGGTGCGCCCGACGGACCTCTGCCGCGTCCGAACATCCTGATCCTGCTGATGGACGACATGGGTTACTCGGATCTCGGCGCTTACGGCGGCGAGATCCGCACGCCGACCATCGACGCGCTGGCGCAGACGGGCACGCGCTTCCGGAACTTCTACGTCACGCCGCGCTGCAGCCCGACACGGATATCGCTGCTGACGGGTCTCTACACCCAGCAGGGCGCGAAGGAGCCCGGTGCATCACTGCCACCGCTGCGCACCGACAACAACGTCACCTTGCCCGAGATGCTGGGCACTGCCGGCTACCGCACTTACATGGCGGGCAAGTGGCACATCGGCACGGACGTCAAGGAACGGCCGAACGCGCGCGGCTTCGAACACGTCTTCGGCTTCGGAGATTACGGCGCCGGAGCCGAGGCCGACAAATGGGACAAGACGAAGTACGGCTTCATCTCCAAGAACAGCGCGATACCCAAGCGCACCTACGGTGACAACCCCGGTGACTTCTACCAGTCGAACGCGCTCGCCGACTACGCGCTCGACTACCTCGACTATCACTACGCGCAGGGCGATGACGCGCCGTTCTTCATGTACATGGCCTCCAACGCGCCGCACTTTCCCGTCCAGGCTCCGCGCGCGTTGATCGAGAACCCACCGGTTGGCGAGGGTCAGTCGTACATGGACATGTACGCCCAGGGCTGGGGCATGACGCGCAATGATCGTTATCAGCGCATGCTCGACCAGGGCGTCATCGACGCCACGTTCGCGCTGGCGCCCAAGGAGCCCTTCATGACTCCGACCCAGGAGATCCCGGCCTGGACGTCGCTCACGGCCGCACAGAAGGCGGACCTGACGCGCAAGATGGCGCTCTACGCCGGGTCGATCGAGAGCATGGACGACAACCTGGGCCGCGTGGTGGCTCGCTTGAAGGAGCTCGGCCAGTTCGACAACACGCTGATCTTCGTGCTGTCCGACAACGGCGGAAACTACGAGGGCGGCCCGGTCGGCACGACGTTCGGCAAGACCGATGCGCTCACGGGCAGCGAGCTCGAGAACATGGGTCAGCCGGGTCAGGACGACCACATGCACGTCGGTGGCGGCTGGGCCCACGTGGAAACCACGCCGTTCAGGTTCTTCAAGCACTACACCCACGGCGGCGGCGTGCGTTCGCCGCTGGTCGTCTCGTGGCCGGCCAACACCGCCACTCCGGGCGGCTGGACCGATCAGGTCGCCCACGTGATCGACCTGACGCCGACGATCCTGGCGGCCGCGCAGATCGAGCACCCGAAGACGTTCGACGGGCACGGCGTGCTGCCCATGGAGGGTACGCCGCTCGTCGACACCATCGCCGACGGCGCCGCGCCAGTCGACCGCCAGATCGGCTTCGAGCACGAGACGAACCGCGCGTGGATCGACGGCAAATACAAGATGGTCGCGCGCCACGAGAATGACGACGTGGTCGAGCTCTACGATCTCGAGGCGGATCCGACCGAGCTCGACGATCTCGCGGCGGCTCAGCCTGCACGCGTCAAAACCATGGTTCAGGCCTGGAACGCCTGGGCGACTCGCGTCGGCGTGCCCGCGGAACGAAAGCTCACGGTGCCCTGATGACGAAACACTGGCCACTCGCGCTTCTGCTCGCGGCCTGCGGGACCGACCCGTCCGGCGGCCACACCGCGCCTCCAGCCGTCGGCGGCGGGGGCGACACTGGAGGTCAGCCACCGCAGAGCGCTGGTAGTAGCGCCGGCGCACTGACGGCCGGGTCTGGCGGTTCCGGCGGCGTTGCCGGCTCGACCACGGGCGGGACGCCGTCGTCAGCTGGCACGGAGGCGGGAGGAGCCGGTGGCACCGCTCCGGAGCTTCCCGCGCGTCCGAACATCGTCGTGATCTTGACCGACGATCAGGGCTGGAACGCGACGTCGGTGCAGATGCTGGCCGGACGCGCGGACTCGAAGAGCGACTTCTACGAGACGGCCAACATGGAGCGCCTCGCCGAGATGGGCATGACGTTCAGCGCCGGCTACGCGGCGCCCAACTGCTCACCCAGCCGCCTGAGCTTGCTCACCGGCAAGAGCCCGGCGCGGCTCAAGATGACGGACATCATCGGTCGCACCAAGGGCACCGAGTACCTGGGCCACCCGATCTTGCCGCCCGGTCACGTCGACAACGTGGCCGGCCGCATCCAGGCCATCCCGAGCGGCGAGCAGACCATCGCCGAGCTGATCAAGGCTCACGACCCGGAGTACGTCACGGCGCACTTCGGCAAGTGGCACCTCGCCGGCGAGGGACCGGCGCTGCACGGCTTCGATCAGAGCGACGGCGAGACCAGCAACGAGACGGGCAACGTGGGCGGTGACGATCCGAAGCTCGTCTTCAGCCTGGCCGAGAAGGCGGAGACGTTCATCAAGGAGCGCGCGGCGGCAGACCAGCCTTTCTATCTGCAGGTCAGTCAGTACGCGGTGCACGAGGACACCTTTGCGCTGGCCAGTACGATCGCGAAGTACGAGGCCAAGACGCCGGGCACGGTGCACTCCGACGCCGAGTTCGCGGCCATGACCGAGCACCTCGACACCTCGATCGGTCGCATCCTCGACGCGCTCGGAGATCCGAACGGTGACGGCGACTCTTCCGACAGCGTGCTCGCCTCCACCTACGTCGTGCTGCTCGCGGACAACGGCGCCGTGGACGCGATCTCGGACAACGTCCCGCTCGCGGAGGGTAAGGCCACCACCTACGAGGGTGGCATTCGTGTGCCCTTCCTCGTCGCAGGCCCCGCGATCGCCGGGAGCTCGCGCTCGGACATCCCGGTGAGCGAGTTCGACCTCTTGCCCACGATCGCCGAGTGGGTCGGCGCCGTCCCCGCGGCCACGGCGCTCGACGGCGGTTCGTTCGCTAGCCTCACGCGCGGCGAAGTCGGCTTCGTGCAGGGGCGGGAAACGGGTCTGGTCTTTCACTTCCCGCATTACCAGGTGGCGAAGGGAGCCAAGCCGATGTCGTCGGTGCGTGACGGCAACTACAAGCTCGACCACTTCTACGAGACGGGCAAGGACCAGCTCTTCGACCTGTCGGTCGACCTCGGCGAAGAGAACGATCTGGCCGGAGCGAAGCCCAAGATGGTACGCGAGCTCCGGCGCAAGCTGCGCGACTACCTGCGTGACGTCGATGCGCCGATGCCGCGGCTCAACCCGGAGTTCTACACGGGCTCTGCGCCCGACGTCGACCAGGACGGCCTGAACGACGACTGGGAGTTTCGCGAGCTACTCACCACGGCCTACTCCGGTAGCGACGACCCCGACGGCGACGGTAAGGACAACGAAAGCGAGCTAGCGCAAGGAACCGATCCGCTACCCTAGCTTCGATGACCCGAAGACTCTCAGCTACGCTGCTGATCGCGAGCCTGGTCGCGGCTGTGGTGGTCTTCGCGCTGCAGCGGGAAGAGACGGAGGCGCTGCCCGCGGTGGCGAGCCTTCCCGAGTACGCCGGCTCGGAGGCGTGCCGCTCGTGTCACGCACAGGAGTATCGGGTATGGCAGAGCTCGCACCACGCGCGCGCCGAGCGGGCGTTCGAGCAGCACGCCGACGTGCCCGAGCAGGCGACGAAGCCGGTGCGCTGGATCGGCGTCGACCCGCTGGAGCAGGTGCTCGTCGAGCGGGAGGGCGGCCGCCTGCAGGCCTTCGACGTGGCTCACGATCCGAGCGTGGGTGAGTGGTTCTCCATCTTCGGCGACGAGCAGCGCCAGCCTGGAGAGTGGGGGCACTGGACCGGTCGGGGCATGAACTGGAACGCGAGCTGCGCGTATTGCCACAACACGGCCGTCCACAAGAACTACCAGGTCGAGCAGGACAGCTACCGTACGACGTTCGCCGAGCTCGGCGTGGGCTGCGAGTCCTGTCACGGACCGAGAGGCGCCCATGTGAAGGCGCCCGCCGCGGGCAAGAAGTTGCCCGCCGAACGCTGGCGCGACGTGTGTGCGTCGTGTCACGCGCGGCGCGCGGAGCTCACCGACGCCTTCGTGCCCGGCGAGCGCTTCGACGACCATTTCGTGCTCGAGATCCCCGACGAGAGCGATTTGTTCTTCGCCGACGGCCAGGTGCGCGACGAAGCGTTCGAGCTCACCGCTTTCGCGGGCAGCCGCATGGCGCACGCCGGCGTCGGCTGCGCGGACTGTCACGACTCCCACTCCGGCGCGCTGCTGAGGCCGGGCAACGAGCTCTGCCAGAGCTGTCACGGCAGTGGGCTCCGCGCTGCTCCGATCATCGACCCGGCGCAGCACGGCTTTCACCGTCCCGGTAGCGCCGGCGGCGAGTGCGTCGGCTGCCACATGCCGCAAACCACGTACATGCAGCGCCACGCGCGGCGCGACCACGGCTTCACCATCCCCGATCCGCGCTTGACGATCGAGCACGGCGTGCCGAACGCGTGCACGCGCTGTCACTCCGAGCAGCCTGCGAGCTGGGCACTGGCGGCCATGCAGCAGCGCTTCGGCAACGGTTCGGCGCGAGCCCGACGCGCGCACGACAGGTCGGAGACCGTCGCGCTGGCCCGCAAACACGACCCCGGTGCGAGGCCGGCGCTGCTCGATTTGCTGCGTGAGGAGCCGGTCGCGTTGTGGCGCGCCGTCGCGGCCAACTTGCTCGAAGGTTACCTGGGGGACCCCGAGGTCCTGCCCGCGCTCGTTGCGGCGGCGAGCGACGCCGACCCGCTCGTGCGGAGTCACGCCCTGCGCACGCTGGAGCTCGCTCAGGCTCCCGACCAGCGCGAGCTCGCGGCGGTGCTCGAGCGCGGCCTCGACGATCCGGTGCGCAGCGTTCGGGTTGCGGCCGCCTGGGCGCGGCGGGAAAGAGTCGCAGAAGACTCGCGCGCGGGCGTCGATTTGAGGCGCTACCTCGAGCTCGCCGCCGATCAGCCAACCGGGCAGATGCAGCTCGCCGTCTACGCGCAGGCGCGGGGTCTGACCGAGAATGCCGTGCAGCATCTGCAGCGCGCCGTGGAGTGGGACGGCCGCTCGGCGCCACTGCGCCACGAGCTCGCCGTTGCGCTGAGCCGCGTCGGTCGTCGCAGCGACGCGGTGCGAGAGCTCCAAGCCGCGGTTCGGCTCGAGCCCCAGCAGCCGGAATACACCTACGCGCTCGGGCTCGCCCTGAACGAGGTCGGCGATCCCACGGGAGCAATCGCGGCGCTCGAACGGGCGCTCGTGCTCGACCCCTCGTTCGAGCGCGCCCGCCGCAACCTGACGCTGCTCCGCGCTCGTCTGCAGCGCCAGTGAAGGAGACTGCCACCGTGATCGAACGCACCCTACGCCCGAGCTACGTCTTGCTGTTACTCGCCGTCGCGTGCTCGCCGCCTGCCAGTGCGCCCGACACCGGAGCGCAAGGCGGCGGCGGGTCGACCGCGGACGCTGGCGGAGCTTCGGCGGGGGCCGCGGGTTCGAGCGTGCCGGCGCTCGGCGGAACGGCTGGGACGGGCGTCGCCGCTGGCGCTGGGGGCACAGGCGGCGCAGGTATGGCCGGAGGCGGCGCAGCGGGTGCTGGAGGAACGCCCGTGGCCACGCCGCCCAATGTCGTCTTCATCTTGATCGACGACCTCGGCTACGGCGATCTGTCCGCGTACGGCAACCCCGATATAGAGACTCCGAACATCGATGCCGTGGCGGATCAGGGCACGCGCTTCACCCAGTTTTACGTCGCGTCCCCCGTGTGCTCGCCGTCTCGCGCCGGCTTCAATACGGGGCAGGTTCCAGGCCGCCAGCGCATTCACGGCCACTTCGCGGATCGGGCTGCGAACGCCGCCCGTGAGATGCCGGACTTCTTGCCGCTGACGGCGCCCGCGATCGCTCGCCAGCTGAAAGCTGCTGGCTACGCGACGGCGCACTTCGGCAAATGGCACCTGGGCGGCGGTCGCGACGTCGGCGACGCGCCGTGGCCCACCGAGTACGGCTTCGACGAGTCGTTCACATCGTTCGAGGGCCTCGGCGATCGCGTGCTCGTCGAAGGCGACGGTTTGTCCGAAGAGAGCGCCGCGCTCGGTCAGGGCGAGATCCAGTGGGCGCTGCAGCGAGAGGAAACAGCCCTCTACGTCGACAAGGCCGTCGACTTCATGACGCGACACCAGGCGGACAGGTTCTTGCTGCACGTCTGGCTGAACGAAGTACACGACCCGTTCGACCCGATCCCCGAGTTGATGGAGAAGTACTCGGCGTTCTCGGCGAACAAGTACGAGCAGCAGTACTTCGCCACCATCGACAGCATGGACCAACAGCTCGGCCGGCTGATGGCTGCGATCGACGAGCTCGGGCTCGGCGACGACACACTGGTGCTGATCGCAAGCGACAACGGGCCCACCGCCTGGCCGCGCTACTACAACGAGGGCGTCGCCCCACCCGGCAGTACCGACGGCCTGCGCGGTCGCAAATGGAGCCTGTACGAGGGCGGCA
Source organism: Polyangiaceae bacterium (assembly GCA_035539475.1). GTDB lineage: Bacteria > Myxococcota_A > Polyangia > Polyangiales > Polyangiaceae > PMG-095. Next base: position 6,771 of record DATLIL010000842.1, on the reverse strand, counting down.
TTCGCGAGCCGCTGATCGTGCGCTGGCCCGGCAAGGTGCCCGCAGGCATGGTCAACGACACGACGGTGCTGCACGCGGCGGACTACCTGCCGACCATCATCGCCATCACCAACGCCGAGCTGCCCGAGTCGCCACCGGACGGTGAAGACGTGAGCGACGTGCTGCTCGGTGCCGAGCGCGCGCGAACGTCGCCGCTGTTCTGGGAGTACGGCCAGTACGCGACGATCCAGCCTGGTCTCACCGTCGATCAGAGCCCGCCGCTCGCCGTCCGTCAGGGCGACTGGAAGCTCCTGATGAACTGGGACGGCAGTGGCATCGAGCTCTACGATCTGGCCAGCGATCGCGCCGAATCCGAAAATCTCGCTGCGGCGCAGCCGGCGGTGACCCAAGAGCTGGAGCAGAAGCTCACAGCCTGGCGCGACGAAGTCTGGGCGCCGTAGAGCCTAAAGGGCGAATGTTCTAGCCTGATTCAACCGGTTGACGCAGACGGCGCTGCGTGCGACCAATGGTTGGTGAGCCTCGCTGATCTCACGCTGAAGGGCCCCCTGTTGCTCGCGCTCGTCGCCTGCAGCGGTGGCTCGCAAAGTCCGGCTCCGTCGAATGGCGCGGCCGGAGCAGCGGGCGCCCCGGTCGAGCAAGGTGGTAGCGCCGGCATGGCCGTGAGCGGAGGCGCTGGCAACGGCGGGAGCGCGGACGTCGGCGGAGCTGGCAACGCTGGCAGCGGCGGCGCGAACACCGCCGGCTCGACGGGCGGGATGGAGGAGCCGGGCATCTACCCCGTCGGCAGCTGCTCCGAGAGTGAGCTCCGCACCGAGCCACCAGCGGGCAAGGAGATCTTCAAGGCCGACCCCATCGACGCCGAGTTCCCGTTCAGCAGCCACTGGATCGGTCCCTGGGGTGACGAGACCGAGCCCAAGTACATGGGGCAGACGGCGTTCGCGGATCTGGACGACGACGGCGATCTCGATTTCGCCGCGGGCCAGCGCGACGTGCTCCCCGGTGGGATGTACTGGTGGGAGCATTGCACGGACGACCACTGGGTGCGGCACAAGGTCGGAGCAGGCCAGCAGTCCGATTCATCGGGCGATGCGCTCGATGTCGACGACGACGGCCTGATCGACCTCTTGAGCGGTGATTCCTGGTTCAAGAATCCCGGCAATTCGCGCGACGTGGAGTGGCAGCGCTACGACGCCGGCACGAAAAACGCCGAGGACCTGACGGTGGGTGACGTCACCGGCGACGACAAGGCCGAGGTGATCTACGTCAACAACGACTTCGCGCCCGAGTGGTACCAGATCGGCCCCAATCCCACTGAAGGCTTCGTGCTCGGCAGCGTGCTGGATCACAACGTGCAGCAGGGCACGGCCTGGGGCGATCTGAACGGCGACGGCATGAACGACTGGCTGATCAGCGGCCAGTACTGGTTCGAGAACGTCGACAACGGAAGCGGCTTCAGCGAGCACGCCATCACGGTGACCGCCGGCTTCGACGCTGGTGGCACCGCGAACGCGCCGCTCACCTACGTCGGAGATCTCGACGGCGACGACGACAACGACTTTGCCATGTCGAGCCACTGGATGGGGGGCGGCGACTCGGCCAAGCTCGCCTGGGTCGAGAACGTGGACGGCCAGGGCACCGAGTGGGAGCTGCACATGCTGAGCGAGACCGGCATGTTCGCCCACGGCGTCATCATCGCCGACTTCGACAACGACCTGGATCTCGACATCTTGTGGGCGCGCAACGTCGGCCCCTCGTTCATCTACGAGAACACGGACGGGCAGGGCAGCTTCGAAGAGCACCAGATCGTGGACGAATTTCGCGGCCACACGCCGCGCGCGGGTGACGCCGACTGCGACGGCGATCTCGACCTCGCCGGCGGGCCCTGGGGTGACCAGGGGCCCTACGATCACGGCGAGAGCGAAGGCGAGCCGATCCGCGACTACGTTTATCTCAAGAACCACGCGGTCGAGAACGGCGCGCCGCCGATCTTCGATGACGCGCGCCAGCCTTACGAGCTCGGCTGGCGCGAAAAGAACCACTGCCGCTAGGCCGGCGTGGCGCCGCGCTCGAACAAGACTCTACGTACGGCCGACTGAACCTTCTGCTCGAGCGCCGGGTCGACGCGCGGCTTCTTGACGGCGAAGAGGGTGCCGAGCGCGCCAACGAGCAGGAACCCAGCGGTCAGACCGACGATGGCGCCGAGCACCACGCGAATGCCGCGCAACACGGGCAGGAGCTCGGGGGTCTGGTCGGCGAGAATTGCGGCGACGAGCGCCACGATCAGCGGCAGGTAACCGAAAACGCCGCTGAACGTCGCGCCGGTGCCCACCGTCACGTTGGCCTTTCCATCGTCCTTGTCCCAGAGCAGCATCACGTCGAGCTTGCCCTGCGGGGTGGTGACGAAGATCTCCTGCGAAAAGTTCTCCTCGTTGAACTCGGCCTTTTGCAGGAGCACCTTGGCGGCCGAGCCGACGGCCGAGCCGACGGCCAGCGCGAGCTGGTTGCCCAGCTGCTTCAGATCTTCGGCGATGGTTGCGGATGCGGGAAACTCAAGTTGGTAGTCGCTCATGGCGACCCTCTTATGGCTGGCAGACGCCCCCACCAGGGAGTGACTCCGGGGTCACCCCCCCGGCGAGCAGGCCGAGCCGTCCGAGTGGACCGCCGAGATCCTCGGGTAACGGGGCCTGGAAGCGCAGCGCCTCGCCGGTCACGGGGTGCGTGAGTTCCAGCCACAGCGCGTGCAGGGCCAGCCTTTCGAGCTGCCAGTCGGCACGAAATTCGCGGTTGATGCGGCCGTCGCCGTAGCGAACGTCGCCGACGATGGGGTGGGAGAGATGCTTGAAGTGGCGTCTCAGCTGGTGCAGGCGCCCGCTCCTGGGCTCGGCAGCGACCAGGCTGCAGCGCGCGTGCTCCGAACGCCCCAGACGCCGGAAGTGAGTCAGCGCCGGGACTCGCTCGGTGCCTTTCTCGCCGCGCGGCACCGGATGATCGATCACACCCGACTCGGCCACGGTGCCCCGCACCAGCGCCAGGTAGCCCTTCTTCACCTCGCCCTGCTGGAAGGCCTTGCTCAGCGCTGCGGTCGTCGCCGGGTCGCGCGCGAGCACGATGATCCCGCTCGTGCCCCGGTCCAGGCGGTGAACGGGCTGCACGCGCTGGCCCAGCCGATCACGGACGTCCGACATCGTCGTCCGTTCGCTGCGAGCCCAGCCGGGGTGCGTGAGCTGACCCGAGGGCTTGTTGGCGACGACCAGCCAGTCATCCTCGTACACGAGCTCGGGCGCGGCGAACATGCGCCTGGAAGACTACGAGCCGTTACTCGAGACGCAAGACCGTGAAGGAGTTGGCGGCGAAAGTCGCGCTGAAGGCGCCGTCGGCCAGCGCGATGCTGGCGCTGCTCTCCTCGGGCGTCACCTGATTGACGTCGGAGGCGTCGTTCTGATCGGTGCGGGCACCGCCGAGCTCGCTGACCTGAGCGGTGGACGTGGTGGGACTGTAGCCGTTCAGTGTGATCGTCGGGGTCTGGGCGGCGTCGCTGCTGTTGACGACCTCCAGGATCTGCCGTTCAGTGGCTTCTTGAATCCTTCGCTGACCACCGTCCGCCAGCCCAAGGGCGCCATCGGGGAGCAGGCGGTCCAGGCAGCCGTTCGCCTGGCCGAGGCGAAGGATTTCAGGCGGCTGCGCAGGCTGAGGACGGTGCTGGCGCCGGAGCTCGTGCCCCGCGCATCGACCCTGGGCCCGTAGCGCGACGGAGATCCGCTCGTCGGGACACGAAGCGAGTGGTCCCGTTCGGGTCAGCAGTGAAAGTTCGGTCCGGACGCGAACCAGCCTGGAGATCCCCATGAGATCCCGCGTCTCTCGCGCTCGCTTTGCCCTTCTCGTCGTCTCTCTCTTCTGGGCCTCGGGCGCCCAGGCGGAGATCCCCGCTTTCTACACGGGGACCCCCTACCTGGGCACGCCCCGAACCATCCCGGGCCGCATCGACTTTGCGGACGTGGATCTCGGCGGGCAGGGCATGGCCTGGGATACGGATCACAATCGTGGGACCGACGCGCCCCAGAGCGGTGACGACTACCGCCCCGACGATCTGGCGCTGCCCAACATCAACAAGACCAATCGCTTTCTCGTCGATCAGACGTGGAGCGAAGATTTCTGGGAAGACGGCACGCGCTACCCGAGCGAGGCCGAGCCGCACGCGTACTACCTGGGCGCCTCCCACGCCGGTGACTGGGTGCGGATCACGGTCAACGTCCAGCAAGCCGGCGTCTACAACGTCAGCTCGAACTGGGCCTGCGAGAGCGGCCCCATGTGCGGATGCTCGATCTGGTTCAACGACGGCTCGGACCCGGCTGCTCCGGAAGACGGCGTCAACAAGTCGGGTATCGTGATGCTCGACAGCACCGGCGACTATCACGCCTGGCGTGAATACCCGAACTTCGCCCAGGTCGAGCTCAGCGCCGGCTTGCAGGTGATGACCTTCTACGTCGAGGTGGCCGATCACCTGCAGTACAGCTTCTTGCAGTTCGATCTCGAGGGCGGCGGCACTGGCGGCACGGGTGGCACGGGCGGCGCCGCTGGCAGCGCAGGCACCACGTCAGGCGGGACGGCTGGAGAGCCGGCGGCCGGTGGTGTGAGCGCTGGCGGCACGGGTGGTGGCACCGCGGGCTCGGCTCCGAGCGGCGCAGGCGCTGGCGGAATGCCGGGTAGCGCCGGCAGCGCGGGCGCACCGACCACGCCCATGGCGCCCGCAGTCGCGAACAGCGACGCAAAGACCGACTCGAGCTGCGCGCTCACGCATCAAAGGCCGAGCTCGCGCGCGCCGTTGCTCTTGCTCACCCTTCTTGCTGCGGCAGGCCTGACACGACGACGTCGACCGTAGACCAGTGCAGTAGATCGTGTTTGGCGCGCTGCACGTGCGCCAGGATCTCGCGGGCGTGGGGGAGGAAGGCGCTTCCCGCCGCCGAGAGCGCGACGCCGCGCGGACTTCGCTCGAACAGGGCCACGCCGAGCTCGTCCTCCAGCTCGCGGATGCGCCGGCTGAGCGGCGGTTGCGACATGTGCAGCTGCTTGGCGGCTTGTGTCACGCTGCCGGTCTCCGCGACGGCCACGAAGTAGCGCACCTGAGAGAAGCTCATGCTGACGAGGCTAGCACGCAGAGGAGGTGGTCCCCCGTCAGATCAAAACGGTATGACCCGTAGGCTAGAGAGCGCTGGCACATTCGCACCGTGGCCATCGAGTTACACGGTGAAACAGAGCTCTTGCGCTTGCGTGCCGCTGGCAAGGCGGCGGCCGAAACGCTGGCCTTCGTGGGCGCGCGTCTGCGCCCGGGCATGGCGACGCTGGACATCGATCGCCTGGTGCGCGAGGACACGGCGCGCCGCGGCGGAACCCCCAGTCAGCTCGGCTACCAGGGCTTTCCGGCAGCGGTCTGCACCAGTCGCAATCACGTCGTCTGCCACGGCATGCCCTCGGCCAACGAGCGCCTCGCGGCGGGCGACATCGTCAACGTCGACGTCACCACGGAGCTCGACGGCTTTCACGGCGACACGTCGGTGACGTTCGTCATCGGCCGGGCCGCGGCTGATGCGCTCCACGTTTGCGACGTGGCGCAACGCTGCTTGCACGCCGGTATCGAGCAGGTTCGCCCCGGAGCGCGCCTGGGCGACATCGGAGCAGCGATCGAGGAGCTGGCGCGGCGCGAGGGCTGCAGCGTGGTACGCGACTACGGCGGTCACGGCATTGGCCGGCGCATGCACATGGAGCCCCACGTTTCGCACGTGGGACGGCGCGGCGCCGGTTTGCGGCTCAAGCCCGGCATGACCTTCACCATCGAGCCAATGGTCAACCGGGGGCGGCCCGAGGTGAGGCTGCTCGACGACGGCTGGACCGTGGTCACCTGCGACGGCAGCCCGTCAGCGCAGTTCGAGCACACCGTGCACGTTACCGCCGACGGTTGTGAGGTCCTGACCTACTCCGGCAGCGTGTCCTGAAACTCGCCGATGAGCTGGCCGCCGACCATGGGCCAGCCGTGAGTGAGGCCGTCGTAGGTGATCTGTGACGAGATACAGAAGCGCACGGGGTTCGCCGTGCAGCCTTCCCAGTCGAGGCAGACGTGCTCGGCCTCCTGCGCGTTGAAAGCGTCCATCATGTCACTGCGCGCTTGCTCGAGCCCGGCCGGCGGAGTTCCCGAGCAGCCGTTGCGCTCCGCGAAGTTTGCCACCGTGTTGTTGCCGAAGTCGCCGGCGCCGTCAGTGACGCCATGGATCACGAGGATTGGAGGCGTCCCCACGCAGTCGTCGACTCCGACGGCGCCGGCGCAGACCGCCGTCGTCTGCCACAGCTGGTCGCCGAAGCGGCAGGTCAGGTGCGAAATGAACTGTCCACCCGAGCTCACGCCGGCGATGAAGACGCGGCTCTCGTCGATGCAGTACTCGTCTTTCATCAGCGCCAGCACGTCCTGCCAGTAGGTGATGTTCGTCTCGAGCACCTCGGACTGCTCCCAGCCGTCGCTGATCGACTTCATGTAGACGGTGACCGCGGGCAGATCCTTGAAGCCGCGACACTCGCCCGAGTCGGGGCCACACTCGTCGTTGCCGAAGCCGTGGAAGCCGAAGCCGAGCGGCATCGGCGTGTTGGCGTCGTAGCCCTCGGGGACGTTGACGTTGAAGTTCGCCGTCTGGCCGCTGGTGGTGATCTCGCGAGCGCCGTTGACCGGGTTTGCCTTGCCGCAACCAGCGCTGGGCACTGGGACGTGACCGGAACCGCCCGCCG
>DATLIL010000841.1:0-5584 GCA_035539475.1 Polyangiaceae bacterium | reverse complement strand
TCGCATCGCGCCGCGGTGAGCCCTACAGCGCGTCGATGAGCTCGGCGGCATGGACGCGATCGAGGCGATACTGGCGCTCCTCGCCGGTATCGAGATCGCGCGCGTCGACGCGGGTCTCGTGCCGGTCGCAGGCGATGCCGCGGACCTGGATGCGTCGCTGGCTCTGCACGTGGTTGCTGTCGACGTACGTGATGAGGAGTGGCTGCTGCTCGAACCAGGCGCGCTCGAGTGCCGCACGGACGGCCTTCTGAATGGGTAGAGCGGGTACGCCGTGAAAGGTCACCTCGGTCAGGCGCTCCAGGAGCTCCCGCTGCGCCGACGTCGAGAGGGCGCCCCGGACCTTGTCGAGCGCCGAGCCGAGCGTCTCGGTAAAGGGCAGGAGCCGCATGTCGGTGGCGAAGCGCCCGAGCGTGATGAGAAGCGCGGCCTCGCGCGCAGTGAAGTTGACGGGCGGCAGGCTGTAGCTGCGATCCAGCGCGTAGCCCCCGCCTCGGCCGCGCTCCGCGACCACGGGTAGAGCGGAGTCACGCAAGGCGTCGAGGTCGCGGTAGATGGTCCGCACCGTCACCTCGAAGCGCTCGGCGAGCTCCTCGGCGGTGACACCGGTCCGTCGACCGCGCAGGACCTCGGCCAGGGCGAAAAGGCGCTCGGTTCTGCGCATGCTGACAAACCTGACATACTCCTGACAGTGGAGGGTGGCAAGCTGCTCTTCGTCAGCCCAAACGAGGGAAAAACACCATGAAATCCGCCGAAGCCAGCATCAAGACGTACAAGGGCCGCTGTCACTGCCGCCAGCTCCAGTTCGAGGTCGACGTGGACCTCTCTGCCGGCGTGACCCGCTGCAATTGCACCCTCTGCACCAAGCTGGGCGCCACCGGGGTCATCGTGAAGCCTGCAGCTTTCAGGGCGCTCAGCGACGAAAAGACCCTGGGCCAGTACGGCAATCCCGTGGCCACCCGCTTCTTCTGTCCGAAGTGCAGCATCTACGCTTACGGGCGCGGTCACCTCGCGGAGCTCGGCGGCGACTTCGTATCGGTCAACGTCAACACCCTCGACGACATCGAGCACGCCGAGCTCGAGGTGTCGCACTGGGACGGTCGCCACGACAACTGGTACGCGGGAACCCGAAAGGTGCCCTGGCCGAGTCTGCGCCGAGAGGATCCCGCCGAGCTCGACCGCGTCGTTGCCTAGGGCTGGCCGCCGGGTATCGCCGCAAGCGTTCAGCGAGTACGCTCCCGGGATGGCCACTGAGCCCCGCACGCTCGCGGAACTCTCGCGGGCCCTCCAGGCGCGCGAGACGAGCGTCGAAGCCGTCGTCGAGCGCTGTCTGCGTCGAATCGCCGAACGCAACGGCACGCTGAACGCCTTCATCACCGTCTTCGAGAACGACGCGCGGGCTCAGGCGCGCAAGGCTGACCAGGAAATCGCTGCGGGCGGCTACCGCGGTCCGCTCCATGGTGCGCCGATCTGCGTGAAGGACTTGTTCGACATCGCGGGAACGAAGACAACTGCGGCGTCGCGCGTGCGCCACGATCACGTTGCACAGCACGACGCGGCCTCGATAGTCGCGCTGCGGGATGCCGGCGCGATCTTCATCGGCAAGACGAACCTCCATGAATTTGCCCTCGGGACCACCAGCGAGGACTCCGCGTACGGCCCCGCGCGCCATCCGCTCGACCCAGACCGATCGCCGGGCGGATCGTCGGGTGGCTCCGCGGCATCGGTGGCCGACGGCATGAGTTTCGCCTCGCTGGGGACCGATACCGGCGGCTCCATTCGCATTCCGGCGGCGGCCTGCGGCCTCGTGGGATTGAAGCCCGCTTTCGGCGAGCTCTCGACTGACGGCGTCGTTTCGTTGAGCGCCAGCCTCGATCACATCGGGCCGATCTGCCGAACGGTCGAAGATGCGGCCATCATGTACGACGCGCTGCGCGGAGCTCCGTCCCGGCTGGCGGCAGGCGCGCCGTCCGATCCGCGCGCGCTGAGACTCGGTATCCCGCGCGACCACTTCCTGGCGCTGCTCGATCCAGAGGTCGCGTCGACGTTCGAGTCCGCCTGCGGGCGTCTGCGGGGAGCGGGCGTCACGCTCGCAGACGCGCCGATCCCACACGCAGCCGATGTCGCCGCGATCTACCTGCACATCGTCCTGCCCGAGGCGGCGGCGTGTCACGAACGCGAGCTCGCACGCCGGCCGGGCGACTACTCGCCGAACGTGCGCATGAGGCTCGAGATGGCGCGTTCCATCCCCGGCGACGACTATGCACGAGCTCTCCGGGGACGTGAGCTGATTCGGCGCGAGGTCGATGCGGCGCTCGACGGAGTCGATGCGCTACTGCTGCCGGCGATGGCGATCCCTGCTCCGCGGATCGGCGTGCCCACCGTGAAGCTCGGCTCGACCGAAGAAACGGTGCGCAACGTGATGCTTCGGTGCACGCAACCGTTCAACGTGTCAGGCCACCCGGCGATCTCGATCCCGTGCGGCACGACCGCCGACGGGTTCCCGGTGGGCGCGCAGCTGGTCGGCGCCGACACTCCCGCCCTGCTGCGCGTGGCCGCTGCCGTCGAGCGCACCATCGCGTCCGGGTCGTAAACCCGGCTCACTCGGCTTCGGCGATCACCAAGCTCACGGGACCCGCCAGCGGGCGGTGCTCGACGAAGCGCCAACCGGCCTCGGGCAGCCACTGTTTGATCTCGTCGAGGCTGTAGACGTCGCCGTCCTTCAAGTGCGCGGCGAATTCTCCGGCCATCAACGCGGCCATCACGGGCTCGGTGTGGGTGGCGTTGGTCCAGAAGTCCGCGAGCAAGAGGCGCGCGCCGCGTTCGGCCGAGGTCCGCGTGCTCTTCAGCAGCTTCAGGTTCTGGAGCGGCGACCAGTAGTGAACGAGATTCGCCATCAAGAGGACGTCGTGGCCGGCGGGTGGTGCTTCCTTCGTGACGTCGCCGGCCTTCACGTCGATGCGATGCGAGAGACCGGCTTCCGCGATGCGCCTGCGCGCGACTTCGGCGACGTTCGGCAGCTCGAAGACCGTCGCCTCGAGGCCGGGGTAGCGGCGAGCGGCGACGATGGCCCACGATCCGGTTCCACCGCCGATGTCCAGGAGTCGCCGGTGTTGCTCGAAGTCGTAGCCGCCGGCCAGCGCATTGGCCGGACCGGTGAGGATGGCCTCGATGCCGGCCGACGCCACCTCCTGCAGCTCGGAATCGAGATCAAAGATCTCTTTCGACGGACCTTTGGCGAGCGCGCTCGCAAAGTCGGTCCACGCCGGGTAACTCAGCCGATCCCAGAAGCGCAAGAACGGCCTCAGGTCGGCGGGCGTGCGGCCGGCGAGGAAGGTGGCTGCAGTCTCGCTATTTCGGTACGTGTCACCGTGACGTTCGAGCAGCCCCAGCGCGACCATGGCGTCGGCGCTGATCCGCGCCGAACGAGGTGTGAGCCCCGTGCGTGCTGCAAGGGCTTCCAGTGTGGCTGGCGAGTCGGCAAGGGCTTCGAACAGTCCGAGCTGGCTGGCGGCGAACAGATGTTTGGCAGACATGAACCCAGACGCGATCTTCATGATCGGCTCAGGGCTGATTCCGTGGTTGCTCATGGTCGTTCCTTTCCTGGGCCGATGCTCGTTCTTCGCGGCTCCGCTCGCCATCCCAGTGGCTCGGGGCTCCGCCGCCCACGGCATCCCAGAATCGTGGGGGGTGTCTCGACCGGTACCGGAGCGGTAAGATGGTCAGGTGAGCCGAGATGTCGTGCGCCGCACGCGGAGCGAGATCTTGCGCCTGGCCCGAGCCGGGCACGACTGGGTCTCGTTTGCCTCGCGCGCAACGGAGCTCATCCGCGAGGTGGTCCCGTTCGAACGCAGCTGCTGGCATTCGGTCGACCCGGGCACCGTCTTGTTCACGGGTAGCCTGACTCAGAACGTCAGCTGTTCCGGAACGTGGGTGGCCGAGCACGAGTACGTCATCGAAGACGTGAACAAGTGGGGGTTCCTCGCTCGCAGCGGACGCCTGGCGGGGGCGCTCAGCCTCGCAACACACGGCGACCTGACCAGGAGCGCGCGGCACCGCTCACACAAGCAGTACGGCCTCGACGACGAGCTCCGGGGCTCCTTCGTCAGCCAAGGTGCCTACTGGGGAGCCGGTGGCTTTCTGCGCGATCGCGGGCAACCGTGGTTCACCGAAGACGACGTTCGCCTGCTCGTCGCGCTGAGCGAACCGCTCGGGGAGGGGTTTCGGCGCGCCACGCTCGCCGGCGCTGTCGCTGCCACGCAGACCGCCACCGAGGACGGTCCAGGAGTGGTCATCTACGACGAGCAAGGCGTCGCGGAGTCCATCTCAGCCGCGGCCGAGCGCTGGATCTCGGAAATGGTGGAGCTTCCGCCGCCCGCGATTGCGACGGAGTCGAGGATGGTTCAGGCGGTTGCGGCCCGCGCCCGTGCCCTACAGGCAGGCGCTGATCCCCTGGGGCACGACGCGCGATCCCGCGTCCAGACGCGCTCGGGGCGCTGGCTTCTTCTGTACGGCACCCCACTCTCCGGAAGCGGTCCGTCGCGCGTGGCCGTGATCATCCAGCCAGCGGCGCCGCACGACGTCGCGCCGCTCGTCGCACTGGCCTACGCCCTCAGCGAACGCGAATGCCAGATCACGCGACTGTGCATGAAAGGCCTCGCCACCAAGGACATCGCCGAAGCGCTCGGAGTCTCTCCCTACACGGTGCAGGACCATCTCAAGTCGATCTTCAACAAGACGGGAGTGCGCAGCCGCGGCGAGCTGGTGGGTCAGATCTTCCTCGAGCACTACATCCCGCGCTGGGAAGAGTTCGCGCAGCCCCCGGCCGGCTGGGCATGCAAGGATACCGCCGTCAAACCTCGCGTCGAGTAGAGACGAGAAGGTCTCGCGACGACGGAGGGCTTTCCCGACGGCTCCACCACTGGCCCGGTCATTTCGAGCGGTAGCATCTACGCGGGCTATGGCTGGACCTGGGGCGGCAACGTCGAGGGTGGGCTCGTCATCCTGAGCCCGTAGTGCGTCGGGCCTGGTATCTGGCTCTTCTCGGCGGCGCTCTTGCGAGCTGGTCGGCGGCTGGCTAGAGCCAGAAGGGTGACGGCAGAGTTCAGGAATACGGAGGTCGATCTCACCGGGTTGATGAGGGTACTCGGCGAGGCGCTCTATTCGACGCCCCACGTCGCCATCCGCGAGCTGATTCAGAACGGGCACGACTCGCTGGAGCGCCGGCGCATCGAGGATCGCTTGCCCGCGCAGTCGCGTATCCAGCTCGTGACCGACGCGGCGAAGGGGACGCTGAGCATCGAGGACAACGGGGCCGGGCTCACTGCGGACGAGATCCACCAGTACCTGGCGACGGTCGGAACCGGCTACACGCGCCAGCTGCGCGACCGCGACCAGAGCTCGGCCCTGATTGGCTACTTTGGTCTCGGCTTCCTGTCGGCGTTCGTGGTCAGTCAGAAGACCGAGGTGTGGACGTGCTCGTACAAGTCTCCCGAGCAAGCCTGGCTCTTCACGTCGCGCAGCGGTGAGACGTACTCGGTGCAGTCCGCCGACCAGCGGGCCATCGGCACGCGCGTGACGCTGCAGC
>DATLIL010000840.1:0-13257 GCA_035539475.1 Polyangiaceae bacterium | reverse complement strand
GCTCGAGCGTGGCCCTCGATCCGCTGAACTTCGGCCGCATCGAGCCGGTCGCGCTGGGGCTGAGCGACGGCCGTATCTTCGTGGGCGGCGGCTACGATGCCGACGGCGAGCCCGTGACAGCGCTCGAGTGGCTCGCCGTCGGCATCGTAGCCGCCGCCCACGAAGATACGGCCGTCGCTCAGCCCCAGCGCGACCGGCTCGATGCGGCCGAAGTTCAGCGGATCGAGGGCCACGCTCGAGCTCCGCGTCGCCGGGTCCACCACTTCGAGCGTCGCGAGCGCCGTGCCGAAGGCGCCGCGCCCGCCGACGAGCAGCGTTTCTCCGCTCGGCAATACGAGCGCTGCGTGCCGAGTGCGCGGCTCACGCAGCTCGAGCAGCTCGAGCTCGAAGCGGCGCGCCACGGGGTCGTAGATTTCGGCGCTGCTTCGCAGCACACGCTCTTCCACCGCCACGTCGTGGATCGGATTCTCGCCGCCGGCGACCAGTAGCTCGTCGCCGAACTCGCTGACGCTGGCGAAGGCGCGCGGCTCCCCGAGCACGTGGCGTGCGCTGGCGTCGACGGCGTAGGCGGTGCCGCTGCGCACGTCGAAGGTCAGCGCGCCGACCACCGCGCTGCTCGTGGGGTCGTTGCCGCCTGCTGCCAGCACGAGTCCGGTCGCTGGCGCATAGCCCACTGCCTGGCCGCCGCCGCGGCTCGGAAAGCCGGCTTGCGCGGCCTGATCGAAGACGATGCAGCCGTCGCTCTCGGGCCAGAGCAAAAGCTCCACGTCGCCGCTGGCGAAGGCCTCGCCGTAGCCGATGAAGGTCTCGGAAGAACCCTCGGTCGCGGCAGCGATCGCGCGCGTTCCGAGCGGAAATCTGAGCTCACGTCCCGCTCCGTCGAGCGGCAGAAGCTCGGCCGTGGAATTTGTGGTCGGAAAGGGCCCTAGCGCCTCGAGCTCGAGGCGCGCGCTCTCGGGTGCAGGGCAACCCGGGAGCGAGTAGACTCTTATCGTACGGGTCACGAGCTCCGGCTCCTCGGGGCCGCAACCGAGCGTTGCCGGCAAGCCGAGAGCGACAAACGCAATGTTCCCCCAGATCTTCGGTAAGTACGTGCTCGAGCGCGAGATCGGAGCGGGGGGCATGGCGCGCGTCTACCTCGCTACCCTACGCGGCGCGGGCGGCTTCGAAAAGCGGCTCGTGGTCAAGCAGATCCGGGCCGAGTTCGCCTCCGACTCGGCGTTCGTCAAGCGCTTCGTCGAGGAAGCCAAAACCGCCGTCGAGCTCAGCCACACCAACATCGTGCCGGTCTACGAGCTCGGGGTCGAGCAGGGCGTCTACTACATAGCCATGGAGTTCTGCGAAGGCGCCACGCTGAGCGAGATCCTCGACCGCACGGGTCCGCTCGAGCCGCACGAGGGCGCGTACGTGGGCGTCGAGATCTGTCGCGCGCTCGGTTACGCCCACCGCCGCGCGGGCATCGTCCACCGCGACGTGACGCCGCGGAACGTGCTGGTCGACGAGGAGGGCTCGGTGCGGCTGATCGATTTCGGCATTGCCGCACCCGTCAGCGCCGAAGGCAGCGCGCCCGTGGAGATCTTCGGCTCGCCGGGTCACATGCCACCCGAGCAGCTGCAGGGCGCCGAGCTCTCGGCTCGCACCGACGTCTTCGCCGTCTTTGCCTTGCTGATCGAGGCCTGGAGTGGCAAGCCGCCCTTCCGACGCGCGAGCCCGGCCGAGAGCCTGCGCGCACTGAACGAACCGCTGACCGCGCTCACGGATCAGCTCGAGCCGCTGGCAGAGCACGTCACGCGTTGCGTGGCGCTCGACGCCACGGCGCGACCCGAGAGCGCCGACGACGCGGCGCGGCCGCTACGCGAGTACTTGAAAGCGGCGGATCTCGGCGACGTCGCTCGAAGGCTGGGTGACCGCGTCCGCCACGCCCGAGCTGGCCGCCTGAGCGCACCACCTCCGGCTCCCGAGGCCAGCACGAGGTCGCTGCCGGCTGACGACGTCGCGGGGCCCCAAACCCGCACCTTTGCGGCTCGCGACGAGCTATCCGTCTGGACGCGGCCGGTCGAAGCGGAGCCCTCGGACGAGACGCCGGCCGCCGCCAATCGTGCTGAATCGGGCCCTGCCACTCGCCGCTTGTCGCAGTCGCCGTCGCGTTCCCCTGCACCGCCGGCCCCCTCGACGGTCCGGCGCGCGGCTCTGGTCGCGGTCCCAGTCGGCTTGCTCGTCGCGGCGCTCGCCGTGGCGTCCTCGCTGCGGCCCGCGCCGAGCAGTGGCGCCCCTGCGCCGGCTCGCCCCGCGCCTGCCCCCGTCACTTCGGTCTCGGTGTCGGTGGCGATCAGCGCCGAGCCGCCTCCGCCCGAGCCGTTCGCCTCGACGTCGGCGCCGGCAAGCGCGACGCCGTCAGCGCAGCGCAGCGCGATGGTCAGCCCTGATCGTTCCGGCACGCTGCGCCTCACCGCCGATCCCGAAGCCGTGGTCTCGATCGACGGCCAGGGCGTGCACCAGACGCGAACCACCCCCGTTCGTTCCCTGGTGCTCAAACCAGGGAGCTATCAGATCACCTTCCGCAACGGGACCTACGGTCCGCCGGTAGCGGCGCCCGTGACGATCACGACCGGTGGCACGCGTAGCGTCCACGTCGACTTTCGCCAGGTCGAGCCGCGCCTCACGGTGCGCTGACGGCGCCAGCGAGCTGCCCGGTCTGGCGCAGCGCCTCGTAGATCACGATGGCGACGGCGTTGGCCAGGTTGTGCGAACGCACGGCACCGAGAACGGGAATGGCGAGGACCGCGTCCGAGCGCTCTGCCAGCAGGTCCTCGGGGAGCCCGACGCTCTCCTTGCCGAAGACGAAGACGTCCCCAGGTTCGAAAGCGACGTCGACGTAGCTGCGACGCCCCTTCCCGCTCAGTAGCCAGACCTTGGGCTTCGCCGCACCGGGGGGCCGGCCGGCAATGATTTCGGCCTCGGCTTCCGGCAGCGTTTCGTGCCGGCGGACGTCGACCAGGTGCCAGTAGTCGAGCCCGGCGCGGCGGACGGCCTGCTCGTCCGTGCTGAAGCCGAGCTTGCCGACGAGGTGGAGGACGGAGCAAGTCGCGCCGCACAGCCTGGCAATGTTGCCAGTGTTGGGCGGTATCTCGGGTTCCACGAGCACGACGTGGAAGGGCTGCTCGCTGGCGGGCGCGCGCAGTCTTATGTGCCGGTTCGGCTGGTCGGTCATCGGTTCGGGAAGTTTAGCGTTGGTCTGCTCCCGTGTGGGAGAGCGGAGCCTGCACTCGCGTCCGGCAGGGTTTCTTTACTGCCGATCGCTTGACGTATATCGGGCGCGGCAAGTAGCCTCGCCCGGGCGACACTCCGGAAAGTCGCGCCCCAATGAACGCTCGCATTGCTGCTCTGGCCGCCGCTCTGATCGGGTTTGCGTCCTCCACGCTGGCCTCGGCGCAGCCGATGAATCCAGCGATTGAGCGCCTCGTCGTCGACCCGCGCTGTCGCACGGCGGGCGGTGTCTACAACGACGCCAACCTCGGCGGTGAGATCAATCCCGACACCAACGCTCCCTACACGGCGGACGAGTGGCTCAACGAGCTGCAGAACGGTCCCGGCGGCAGGCGCTGGTGCAAGGGTGACGACGCGGCGTTCGCGCGACTGATCAACCAGTACGGCTTCGCGTTCGCGCCCACCGCCATGCACTCGGCGCGCACCACGGGTTACGGTGGTTTTCACCTCTCGCTCGAGGCCGCGTACACCAAGATCTCGGACAGCGCGGATTACTGGGAGAACGGCACTCAGGGCACGCGTGATCCGAACACGAATCAGGCGTCGATACGCAACTCGAGCCCTCAGTCGTTGCTGCAGCTCTACTCGCTGAAGTTCCGCAAGGGCTTCGGTTTCGGCCTCGAGCTCACGGGCGCCGTCGGCTTCATGCCCAAGACGAGCATCCTCTCGGGTGGTGCCGACGTGCGCATGTCGCTGCTCGAAGGGTTCCGCACGGGCGTCGGTGGCATCTTGCCGGATATCGCCGTCGGCGGCGGCGTGCGCACGATCACCGGCACGTCACAGTTCCAGCTCACCACCGTCGGTATCGACGGACAGATCTCCAAGCCACTGCCGATCGCCGACTCCTCGATCATCACGCCCTGGGTCGGTTACCAGTACCTGTTCATTTTCGGCGACTCGGGCCTGGTCGATCTGACGCCCGGGACCGACGCGATCGGCTACTGCAACTACACCGGTGGCAACCTGCCCGGTAACGCAGATCCCGACAAACCCGTCCCCGGCGACCCCGACAACATGCCGGTCTACGACGGGCAGCCCGTTTGCGAGGGCGGCACTCCGCTCGACTTCAACAACAACACCGTCTTCGATCACGTGCGCCTGCGCCGCCAGCGGCTGCTCGCGGGTCTGAACTACCGCTACGAGATGGTGATGGTCGGCGGGCAGTTCATCATGGATCTGATCCCGCCTGCCGACGCTCAGGTGGACGACGCCGAGAAAGACGCGCTCGAGGGCGAAGACAAGCAGTGGACGCTGGTCTTCGAGCTCGGCGGGATGTTCTAAGCGCTCAGCTCGCGAGCGCGCTTCCGATCACGACTGCGAGCAGGAGCAGCGCCAGGAGCGCACCGCCGGTCCAGCGACCCGCACGTCGCGTCGCGGCGCGTGCCTGATCCGGCGAGAGGCCATGCACGCTGGCGAGATAGCCGCGCACGGCCTGGCCTGGCGCCGTCAGTCCGAGAGGTAGCGCCTTGCTGACGCCGGCGAGACCGTCGGTCAGCGCGACGAGCACGAGACCGAGCGGCATCGTCACGACGTCCCAAGCGCAACCGTAGAGTCCGAAACGCAGGCCGCGGCCTCGACGGCGAGAGCCTTCGCGTTGCGCGGCCCGGTCCGTGAAGAGCCCGTGCAGCACGTGCAGCCCCACCATCACCAGCGCGAGACCGGGAATGCCCCAACCCAGGGCCTCGACCATGGCCTGGCGCACGACGGTGTCGTGGAGCAACAGTCGCGGTAGCCAGGGCATGAACGGCATCGAGAGCAGCAGCGCCGTGAGCGCCAGTCCGGTGACCGCAAGGAGCTCGCTCACGAGCGCGAACGTCAGCGCGGGGCGCCACGGACCGTCGGGCAGGCCGGCGAAGAAGGCGCGGTGATTGAGCGTGGCCAGGTGCGCCGTCGACCACCAGCGCACGAGGAGGCCCTGGCCGGGGCGCTCCCACGGAATGATCGCCATCACCCCGGACCCCTGTGTGGGCTCGTCGAGCGCTGCATCACAGCCCGAGCAATCGGGTTGGCCGCAGGTGGCGCAGACGACCGCCGCCGGCACGTCCGCCAGATCCAGCGCAGTCTCGTCCGCCGCGCTGGCGCGTACACTCTTGGCTGCTGCTGGCGAGTCCCAGCGCATGGCCCATGAGCGGTACCACATTCCGGCCGTTCGGGCGAGCTACGAGCAGTCTCGGATCGGGCGGAAAGCAGGCTCAGTGAAGAGTTCTGCCAATGCTAGATTCTGCTGGCTCAGCCTCGCGTGGGAGTGGCGGCAATGGTCCGCCGAAGAACAGTGCCGTGACCGCGCCTGCCCCGCTGATGGCAGCGGAAAGGTAGAGGCCGAAAGCCCACTCGAAGGTCATGGGCACCGCGCGAGGCGCGCTGGGAGGGACGAGCACGAGCATCAGGACCTCCGCCAGAGTCATGGCGCACAACGCGGCCGTGATGGGGCGGACCCCGCGCATCGCCGCGATGGTGCGCCGGCTGAGCACGAGCGGCAGCACCACGAACCAGCCCACCGCACCACCCCAGAGCCAGCCGGCGCGACCGCGGGCCAGGTCGAATCCGCTGCGGAACTCGTGCTCGGGGAACGTGAGCTCGACCCAGGGCAGAAAGAAGCTCACCAGGCCGGCCACGGCGAGCAGGAGCAACAGGCCGCGCCCGCGCTCCCAGGCCGACCAGGCTAGCCGTTCGTCTTCCGGCAGGCGGTGGGCGACCTCCTCCTCTGCCAGCGCGTCCTGCGACGGCGGGAGCCCGGCAAGCGGTACCAAGGCAAGACCGCACTCGGAACAGGCTGCGGTTTCCCCCTCCGGGTACAGGGTCCGGCAGAACGGGCAGGCCAGGAGCGCCACGGTCCGAGCATAGCCCGCCCGGGCAATGGTAGGTTTCGATGGCCACGATGAGGGACCTCCCCGGCATCACTCAGGACATCGCCGATCTGGTGGGGCTCCCCCACGATGCGCCGCTCCTGCTGCAAGCCCTGACCCATCCGAGTTTCGCCAACGAGCGCCGCGGCGAGCTCGACAACCAGCGGCTCGAGTTTCTGGGCGACGCTGTGCTCGGCCTCTGCGTCAGCGAGCTGCTGTGCGCCCGGTTTCCGGATGCCGACGAGGGCCTGCTGACGCGCATGCGGGCCCAGCTGGTCAACGCCGAGGCCCTGGCCGCCTGGGGTCGCAAGGTGGAGTTGCCGGTAGCGCTGCGCTTGGGCCGCGGGGCCGCTGGCGGGGGTCTGCGCGACAGCACCAACGTTCTGGCTGACGCCGTGGAAGCCCTGCTCGCCGCCGCCTATCTGAGCGGTGGCCTGGAGCAGGCGCGGCCGGTCGCTTCGGAAATCGTCGAGTCGGGCCTGGCCGCGCTGGAGCGCATGGGAGCCCGCGACCCCAAGAGCGAGCTCCAGGAACGACTGCAGGCGCTCGGCGAACCCGCCCCGACCTACGAGATCGTCGAAACCGGCGGGCCCGCGCACGAGCGCTGGTTTCGCGTCCGCGTGGTGGGCACGGCGGGAGGCCTTGGGGAGGGTCAGGGGCGCTCGAAGCGCGCGGCCGAACAGGCTGCGGCGGCTTCGGCGCTCGAGCAACTGGTGCCGCCTTCGGACAACGCGCCCGCGCTTGCCAGCGAGGATCCATGACAGCCATTTCACGTCGCCTGCTCTGCCTTGGATTGGCCAGCGCCTGGGTCGGCGCGGCGCGCCCTGCCTGGGCTGGCTCGTACCTGAATCGCGCTGCTCTCCTGCTGCGCAATGCACTGCAGGAAGCGGATTACCTGCGAGCGCGCGTGAACGACCTGGAGCTTGCTCGCATCGTGCACCAGCTGGCGCAGACTCGGCTCGACGCCGCCGGGCGCATGACCGTGCCCAAAGAAGTGGTTCAGGCGCACCCGCACCTCCTGATGGTGCTGGAGAACTTCGAGCGCTCGGCCCTGGCTGCCGAAGAGGGCAAAGTGGAGCGCTTCCTCGTCTACCACCAGCGCGCGCTCGACGAAGACCGCACCTTTCGCAGCGTGCTCAAGCAACTCGGCTGGAGCCTGCCCGAGAAGGGTGGTCGCGCCTAGGGTGTCCCCGACGGTCCCGGCTTGGCCGACTTCGGCTTTTCACTGGGGCGGCGGTCACTCTTTTCGCGCGGCGGCTTGCGCTTCGGCGGCGTACCGAAAGCTTCGCTGTCGATGTGCTCGAGCAGCTCCGGATGGCTTTCTTTGAGCCCGGCTTGCTTGAGACTCGCGAGCAACTTGCTGCGCGCCTCGTCAGCGCGCTTGCGCTCGAGCAGCTGCCGGATGCTCGCCTCTTCCTGCTCCAGCGTCCGCTTCACTTCGGGCATGCTGCCGCGCCGCCAGACGACGGCGAACTTGTCGCCCTCGCGCACCGGCACGGCGCCGACCGCTCCGTCGGCGAGCTTCTCCGCCGCGGCGAGGATCTCCGGCGCAACTTTGACGCGCGGCGCGTCGGTGCTGCCGTCCGGGCGCACGAAGCCGAGATCGCCGTTGCGCATCGCGGTCGGTTTGTCGAGCGAGCTCTCGCGTGCCAGCTGCTGCCAGCGGAGCAGGCCGTCAGCACCCTTGGCGGCAACGATGATCTCCTTGGCCTTGCCCTCGTCCGCGACCAGGATGCGCCAGATGCGAACGCGCTTCGGGGTCTCGAAGCGCCCACGATTGCTCTCGAAGTAGGCCTTGATCTCGTCGGCGCTGATCGGCGTCGCCGCGAGCTCGTCGCGCAGCGAACGTTCCATCGCGTCGCGTAGCAGGTCCCGCACCCGATCGCGCAGGCCCGGGCTGTCCTCGAGCTTTCGTTGCTTCGCTTCGCTGGCGAACAAGAGCTCCGGGACGACCACCTGATCCACGTAGCCCTTGCGCGCCGCTTCTGGCGAGGAGCCGTAGCGCGAGAGCTGGAAGGCGGGCACACGGTTCAACCGCTCGGCCAGCGTGGCGCCACTGAGCTTCGCGTCGCCGACCGTCACGATCACGTCGTCGACGGCGGCGAGCGCCGCCGTCGAGGCGAGGCACAACGCGAGCATGGCGACGAAGCTGAGGCGCATGGCCTCGCTCTACCATCGATCCGTCGGCGCCCCGAGCCGTTCAGGCGACGTGGCGGCCCGGACTCGGCGCTTCGGCGGGCAAATCGAGCTCGATCACCCGCTCTTGCAGGGGCGTGACGTCGAGCCCCGCCAGGCGCTTGCGCGCGACCTGCACCGCACGTCGACTCTGGTCGATGCCCACCGCGTGCCGACCGGTGCGCGCGCACACGGCCAGGGTCGTTCCGCTGCCCAGGTAGGGGTCGATCACGAGGTCGCCCGGCTCCGTCAGTGCTTCCAGCAGCCGCTGCATCAGGGCCTCCGGCTTCTGCGTCGGGTAGCCGGTGCGCTCTTTTGCGACGGGAGCCACGATCCCGATGTCCCAGACGTCACCGAGCGGGGTGCCGGGGCTCGCCTCGGCCGTGCTGCTCGAGCGCGTGCGCCGTCCCGAGGCATCCGTCACCGCGCGCTGGCGGCGGTCGCCCCAGGTCGCCAGCGTGGACGGTGCCAGCGGTTCGTACAGCTGATGGAAGCGGGGGCTGGCGTCGGGGTCGCGCACGTAGCGCAGGAGCACGTCGTGGACGCGCTGAAAATTTCGCGTCTTGGCTGGCCAGCGCCGGTAGCGCCAGACGATCTCGCTGGCGAAGCAGCGCGGACCGAACACCTCGTCGCATAGCACCTTGAGGTAGTGGCTCGTCTTTGGGTCGACGTGGAGCACCAGGCAGCCCTCCGGCAGGAGCAGCTCGCGCGCCAGAGCGATGCGATCGACGAGCGCCGACAGGTAGTCGTCCAGGCTGTTCCAGCGGTCGTCGAAGGCCGGCAGGAGCCGGCGCTCGATGGTGCCGTCCTGGCCCCGGCGGCGGTCGACGAGCTCATGCTCCCGGCCGGTGAAGAACGGGGGATCGAGGTAGACCAGCGTCGCACGGGCACCGCGCCGCTGGAGCAGGTCCATGGCCGCCAGGTTGTCGCCCTGGATGATATGCGAGGCCGGATGGCCCTTGTGGATGAGCTCGAGCTCTGCGGCCGGAGCGGGGCGGGGAGCGCGTCGGCCGGGCCAGTCGAGGCGAACGGGAGCGGTGCTAACCATGGTCGCCGTGATCGTACCGGGCCGGGTCCACGCCGGGCCAAGTTGTTGCGAACGCACCCGGTCGGGGTTAGCGAAGCAAGCGGTGCGCGTCCTGACCCGACTCCTGATCGTCCTCACGCTGCTCGTCGTGCTCGGCTGCCAGCGCGCGCCGGTCGACGACACCCCCGAGCAGGTGGTCGAGGAGTTCGTCACGCGCATGCAACGCGTGCACGGTGACTCCAAGGCTGCGCGCGCTGCCTACGATCTGCTGTGGAGCGAAGCCCAGAAGAGTCTGGCTGAACGCGCCAAGCGCGCGAGCGACGTCGCAGGCCGCGAGGTCGCGCCGGAGGACATGCTGGCCCCCTCGCGCTTCTCGCTGACCTTCGCCCCCAAGCGCTACACCGCGCGCATCGACGGCGACTGGGCCATCGTCACCGTGGGCGGCGAAACGGAATCCCAGCGCGCCGAGGTGAAGTGCGTGCGCGAAGATGGGGCCTGGCGCGTGGTCATGTCTTTGCCAACGCTGCCTCCCATTCAGCGTCGGGTTGAGGAAGACGCGGGCTTGTGAGGTTGGGGCTGCAGGCTCGGCCTTGCTTGCTCGGCGGGCTTCGCCCGCCTCGCGGGTTTTTGTTTTGCGAAGTGGCTGCGCACAGCGCCTGGCCTTCCGGGTTTTGTGTTTTGCGGAGTGCCTGCGCACGACGCGTGGCCTTCCGGGTGCTCCGGTAGTAAGCGGCGCCTGTTTGGTCAGTTTGTTGTGACTCGGGTCTCTGATTTTGATCGAGGGGCGGTCGGCGGCTCTCATGGCGCCGGCCGCCAGACGGCGTGGCCAGGCGGCAAGGAAGTCGCAGTGGGTCTGCGCGGCACGGGGCTACAAAGCACAACAGGCGCATGTCGCTGGGACACGCGCCTGTCAGGCGTTGAGGTTGGTTCAGGTCAGTTCGAGAAGAAGATCGCTTCGATCTCGTTCTTGACCTCTTCCTCGGTCTGGCTGCGGGCGATCGCGATTTCCTTCACGATCAACGTGCGCGCCGTGTCGAGCATGCGGCGCTCGCCGAACGAGAGCTGCTTGTTCGCCTTCAGGCGGTAGAGATCACGCAGCACCTCGGCCACGTCGTAGATGGAGCCCGTCTTGATCTTGTCCATGAAGCCGCGATATCGGCGGTTCCAGGTCTGCGTGTCGAAGCCGATCGTGCGTTCCTTCAGGATGTCGAAGATCTCGCGGATCTCTTGCTCACTGATCACCTGACGCAGGCCGACAGCGTTGGCATTCGACACCGGGACCATGATCTTCCGGTCAGTGTCGAGGATGCGGAGCACGTAAAACCGCTGCCTCTGCCCGGCGATGTCCTTCTCGTCGATGCTGATGACTTCAGCAACGCCTTGCGCCGGATAAACGGCCTTGTCACCGACCTTGAACTCGACTTCCTGGCTGGACTGCATGACGTCTCCTTGTGACGGTCCTTGTAAACGAGCCTATCGGGTGTCCGCCCCCCGCCCTGTTGGGTGGGTAGCCGGACCCGAGCGACTCGATGAGGTTCTTTCTAGCTAAACGTCCCGTTCCGCTCGGCTCGCGGCGTACGATGGTGGTGCGGCATCAACGGACAGGACATCTATTTCATTCCCACCTGGCAGGCTGCGGGTTACCTTTCGGTTTCCCTGCGGTTTCGAAGCCCGGCTCGTGTTCTTTTGGGGGGTAACGAGCCGATCCTGAAGTTAGGAATCGCCAGGCGCGGCACTCTAATCGGCGGCGGCGAAGCTGTCAACTTTCACGAGCAGTGAACGAAGATCAGGCTAGAATCGCGCCAGATTGTGAGCGGTCTGCTGAAACCCATCATCAGGTTTTGCACAGGCTCCGGAGGCAACTCGTTCCCGGTCAGGTGGGGATTTTGACGGAGCTGGATCTCGGCGCGGCTTATGACCCAGCCAGGGATTGTTCGGCGAGCCCCCAGCGGACGCCTCGGTCCGAGACCACGATTTCCCGCGCGCCCGCGCGCTCGACGATCGCTTCCACCAGGGCCGCGCCGACGACGATCACGTCAGCGCGCTTGGGCTCCATGCCCGCGAGCTTCACACGCTCTGCGATCGGGAGTGACTCGAGCAACCGTGCGATGCGCGAGACCTCGCTCGCTGGCAGACGCAGCCCGTGCATGCTCGCGCTGTCGTAGTTGCCCTGCTCGAGCGCGACCGCCGCGATGGTCGTGACCGTGCCCGCGACGCCGACGAGGGTCGAGCCCGGCGTGAAGGAACTCACCTCGTCGAGCGCGCGCTCGATGTCGTCGCGTACCGCGCCGAGCTCTGCGCTGCTGGGCGGATCGCTCCGCACGTGACGCTCGAACAGCCGCACGCTGCCGACGTTCAGGCTGATCGCCGCCGCGATCCGCGCGCTACTCGCGAGCTGACCGTGAATGATCTCGGTGCTGCCTCCTCCGATGTCGAAGACGCTGACGGGACCCGTGAGGTCGAGGCCGGAGAGAGAGCCACGGAAGGTGAGCTCCGCTTCTTCGTCGCCGCTCAGGATGCGCGGAGCGCTGCCGAGGACTGCCGCTACCTCGCGCGCGAACTCGGCACCGCCGCGTGCGTCGCGCATGGCGCTGGTGCCGACGCAGCTGACGCGCGCCGCACCGAGGCTGCGCAGCGTGCGCGCGTAGTCGGCAATGCAGGCGAGGGTTCGTTCTCGAGCCGCCGGCGCGAGCTCTCGCGTCTGCCCGACTCCCTCGCCAAGCCGGGTGATGGTGCTGCGCTCGCACACGGCCACGACCTCGCCGGCTCGCCGCTCGGCTACGAGCAGCAGCACCGTGTTCGTGCCGATGTCGATGGCCCCGACGCGGATCGCCCCGTTTTCTACGGGCGATCCCGCGCCGTGGAGGCTCACCGTGCCAGGCTCTTCAGGTTCAGCATCTCCTCGACGTCGGGCTGCACCACGAGCTCGACGCGACGGTTACGCTTGCGGCCGTCGTCGGTCTCGTTGGTCGAGACCGGATCGGTGTCGGAGTAGCCCGACGCGCTCCAGTTGCTCTCCTTCAGGCCGCCGCCGGCCTTGTCCTGGGGCGCCGTGAGCAGCACCAGAACCGAGCGCGCGCGCATGGCCGACAGGCCCCAGTTGTCCTTGAACTGGCCGCCGGCGAGGGGCTTCGAGTCGGTGTGACCCGCGACCTGGAAGCGGCGCTTGGACAGATCCGCGTCGTCGCGGATGACCTGGGCGATCTTGAGCAGGATGTCGGAGCCTTCCTTCTTCAGGCGGTCGGAGCCCGAATCGAAGAGGACGTCGCCCGGCAGCTGGATCAACATGCGGTTGTTGCGCACCTCCACCTTCAGGCCGAGCTGCGTCAGCGTCTGAAGTTTGGACTGCAACGCCTCGAAGCGTTTGCGGATCTGGTCGAGCTGCTCGGTACGCCGCGCGTACTCCTCGAGAGCCCTGCGCTGCTCGGCGAGACTCGCGTTCAAGTTCTCGAGATTGACGCCGCGCTCGGTGAGCTGCCGCTTGAGGTCGTCGATCTCCTGAAGCGCGGTGGCGTAGTCGGCCTCGCACTTCTTGTTCGCCTGGCGCTGCTCGGTGAGCTGGCCACGAAGACTTTCGTTCTCACGAACCTTCTGATCCCACTCCTCTTGCGAGTAACCGCAGGCGACGAGAGAGAGGATCAACGAGAAAGGTGCGAGGCGGTGGTAGCGAGTCGTCATGGGGTCTCCAGAGGCACGGGCTAACGGTCCTATGGAGCCGCGTCAAGTCCCCGTGCTCTCAGGGTTTTTTGGCTCGCCACTGAATCGATTGGGAGCACTAAACAACTGCACCGTCCGCAAGCACTGCGGGGTGTCTGGGGCGTTTTTCGTGGGGTGTCCGGGAACGCAAGTGAATTTTTTTCGTTGACACATCGCAATAGGTGGCAATATACGTCTTGCAACATACCCTCGGAGTGGCCATCCGGCCGCTCCACCCCCGTAGGG